>DNLO01000189.1 GCA_003488445.1 Lachnospiraceae bacterium
GGAGATCTGAGCCATGAGCGGTTCTGCTCATATATGATACAGGATTATCTGTACCTGCTCGATTATACGGGGATACTGGAGCAGCTGCTGAAATGTACGGAGGATCCGAAGCTTTGCTCTTTTATTGATCGTATAATAGAAGAGGTGGGATATGAGACCGACCGTGTACATATTCCGGCTATGAAAAAGGCCGGGATAACCGAAAAGGAAGTCCAAAACAGCTGCATGGACACGGTCCTTGCGGAGTATGTGAGATATATGCGGTCCATCCCGACTGAGAGAGGACTGCTGGCCGGACTCACTGCGCTGCTGCAGTGCTCATGGGTCTACGCGTATATCGGAAGGAGCGTCACGGAGCAGTATACGGAGGAGCTGGCTTGTTCTCCATACAGGGACTGGTTTGATGCATATACTTCCGACAGCTATGTATCCTCCAATCAGATGTGGATCGACACTGTCGACCGGGAAAGCACGGGTATAGATGATGAGACAGCAGAGAGCATGTGCCGTATCTTTATCACCTGTGCGGAATACGAGAACCGGTTCTGGGACAGACTGTGATAAGTGATGATGAGTCTTCAGAAGGGATCGGGTATACTTAAAGGAAAAGAATGTATGTCTCATACAGTCATAGTCGCAGGCGGGACCTGCGATTTATCGGAATATGAAGATATCCTGAAGGACGCTTATCTTATCGGAGCGGACAGGGGAGCTCTCTGCCTGGCGGAGAGCGGCTATGATATCGACGTCTCCGTGGGGGACTTTGACTCGGTGACTAAGGAGGAGCTGGAGAAGATATACGAGGCATCGAAGGAGGTCGAAAAGCTTTATGCCGAAAAGGACGATACGGATCTCGAGCATGCGGTAAAACGCGCGATAAGTACCACTGCCCGGACGGTGTATATCCTGGGGGCCACCGGGACGAGGCTTGACCAGACACTGTCTGCGATATATCTTTTGAAGACCCTGTACGACGCCGGACGGGAAGCGTATATCTGCGATAAGAACAACAGGATAAGGATCGTAAAAGGCCATACAAGACTTTATAAAAGCTCATACCGGTATGTGTCTCTTATCCCGTACGGGGACAGCGGGACGGTGGCCTCTCTCAGGGGGTTTAAGTACAGCGGTAAGCACATTGCATTGGAGAAGAGCTCATCTTTAGGGATAAGCAACGAGATAGTCGGGGAGAGCGCCGAGATAAGCTGCAGCGATCATCTTTTTGTCTTTGAATCGAATGATTGAGGCACAGTGGGCAACAAGAGGCCGGATCACTGTGACACCGGTGATCCGCCATTGCGAAGAGGTGTGAAAATGATGGAATACGATGAGTATGTCAGAAACAGATACGAGGGCTGTGAGGAGCAGCCGGAACCTGATATGTCTTTCCTGGAAACCTGGGAAGGTATCATAGACTATGCGAATGAGGCGGGAGCCGAGACCGCGCTCAACGAGCTGGTATGTCCGAAGCACCCTGTCAGCTTTGACCATCCTGAAAAGGTTAAGATCGAAATATATGATTCCTTTGCGGGAAAGCTGCCGGTGATATATGTGCCGGATGCACCGGACTTCGAGCAGCTCGTGACGAACGTGGCACATAAGGGGGTGCGCCCCGACAATCTGTCTGAGACGGGGGCTACATTTCTTGCGGGAAAGACCACGCGCTTCATGATCCTTTCTTCCAAGCCCTACAGCAATGTGCCTGCAGCTGAGCTGGGAGTCGGAGAGGATGACTGGCAGGAAAGATCGCTGCTGCTCAGACGAGGGCATGAGTGTACGCATTATTTCACCAAGCAGAGATACGGAATAGCCGAGAATCTGCTGCATGACGAGCTGATGGCGGATTTCATCGGGATATACGAAGCCTTCGGATATTACAGGGCAGAGTATTTCCTGCGTTTTATGGGGATCATAAAAGGCAGCGGCAACAGGATGGTATATTACACGGGTGATCTGCAGGATGACATGAAGAGCCGTCTGTCCGAGCTGCTGAAGAAGGCGGCCGCACAGCTTGAAGCCTGGTCTGAGGAGGAGCCGTTTAGGCTGCTTGCGAAAGAAGATATGATACGTATCATGTGCCGTGCGGGTCTTGTCGGTATATCAGAGGGACGTCTCGGGGGAAATCAGGGCAGATAAAACCCCCGGCGTTTTGCCGGGGGAGTGAGAATACTGTGGCGGATCAGGCGTTCTGGATGTTACCCCTGGGGTCGTTCGCATAGTGCTTCGGCTTTCCGCTCCTGATGCCATTGTTCATCAGGCGGGGATCTGCATCCATGGTATCATCCTTCAGGGCTGTATGGAGCCCTGCATTTTCATTCATGTTATAAACAGCATTGCCTGCTTTGCCGGCTGAACCCAGATCAGTCCTTATCATCACACCGCCGTTCACGCCGTCCAGATCCTTATCGGAGATCTTTGCTGCATTTATCTTCTTATCTTCAGACATATCATATACCTCCTGAAATCAAATACCTCTACATCTATTTATACGAAAGATCGCAGGAGATGGCAAATTTTTCCTGAAAAATAAGTCAACGAGAACCGTCCCCACTGACTCACAGTTGGTTCAGGGCGGAGGAGAGCCAGATGGCAAGATTCGCGCCGCAGTGGATCAGCATGGGCACGAAGATCCTGTGATCTCTGTGATAGAGGGTGCAGATGAGCAGCCCCATGAGGGATGCATATATGAACTGGACCATGTTCATGTGAAAGGCTCCGAAGAGCAGCGAAGAGATCACTGCCGCGGGAAGGAAGCCGAGAAACCTGTAGATCGTATCGTAGAGCAGGATCCGGAATACCAGCTCCTCCAGAATGGGAGCTGCGATACAGTAAAGAAGGATCCCATAGATTATGTTAACCGAAAACAGACCGGATGATATTTTTTCGGTGTAGGCCGGGAACATTTCCGGGAGCGGACTGTACATGATGGCGTAGTTCAGTGCCAGACCGCACACTGCTCCGATCAGCATATATTTCAATATGTCTCTTATTGTCTTCACCTTATTCATGACAGATAAACGATACGAGAGAATTCACAATCAGAACACGATTTGTACACATTTACCCGATATAATGCCATCATACAAAACAATTCTCCCCCAAACGAGCCCGGAGAAGACAGCAGAAATGCTGTGAACCCGGGAACTCTCCCGGAGCTGTACGGTGAACCGACAGCTCCGTTTCATTTTTCGTATCATTCTACCACTGCAGGAAGCGGTTGCAAACCGCACAACCCTTGACTATGGCTTTACATAATTCTATAATCTAACCAACTATGTAATAAATTAGGAGAATTGTGTGCTATGAGCAAAGAACTCGCTAAAACCTATGATCCGAGCGGCATCGAAGAGAGGCTGTATCAGAAATGGGTTGATAAGAAATACTTTCATGCTAAGGCGGACAGATCGAAGAAGCCCTTTACCATCGTGATGCCTCCGCCCAATATCACGGGACAGCTGCATATGGGACATGCACTGGACAATACCATGCAGGACATCCTCACCAGGTTCAAGAGGATGCAGGGATACAACGCCCTCTGGCAGCCCGGTACCGACCATGCGAGCATAGCTACCGAGGTCAGGATCATCAGTACACTGAAGGAGCAGGGGATCACAAAAGAGGATCTCGGCAGGGAAGGCTTCCTTGAGAAGTGCTGGGAGTGGCGCAAGGAGTACGGCGGCAGGATCACGAGCCAGCTGAGGAAGATGGGCTCATCCTGTGACTGGGACAGAGAGAGATTTACCATGGATGAGGGCTGCAACAAGGCAGTCAACGAAGTCTTCGTGAGGCTTTACGAGAAGGGCCTCATATACAAAGGACACAAGATGGTCAACTGGTGTCCGGTGTGCCGGACCACCATATCGGATGCCGAGGTGGAGTATCAGAACCAGGCGAGCCATCTGTGGCATATCAAGTATCAGATAATCGGAACGGACGACTATCTGGAGTTCGCCACCACTCGTCCGGAGACCATGCTGGGTGATACTGCCGTCGCAGTAAATCCTGAGGATGACAGATACAAGGGTCTCATAGGAAAGAAGGTAATGCTCCCGATCATGAACAGGGAGATGCCTGTGGTAGCCGATGATTACGTGGATATGGAGTTCGGTACGGGTGTGGTCAAGATCACCCCGGCTCACGACCCGAACGACTTCGAGGTGGGCAAGAGACACGACCTGCCCGTGATCAACATCATGAACGACGACGGTACCATCAACGAAAACGGCGGCAAATACGCCGGTATGGACCGTTACGAGGCGAGGAAAGCCATCGTCAGCGAGCTGGATGAGATGGGGCTTCTGGTGAAGATAGAAGACTATTCTCACGATGTCGGCACCCACGACAGATGCCACACGACAGTGGAGCCTCTGGTCAAGGAACAGTGGTTCGTGAAGATGGACGAGCTTATTAAGCCTGCGGTAGAGGGCGTGAAAAATGGTGATATCAGACTCGTGCCCGATAACATGCAGAAGACATATTTCAACTGGACCGACAACATCAGGGACTGGTGCATCTCCAGGCAGCTCTGGTGGGGACACAGGATACCGGCATATACCTGCGACGATTGCGGTGAGCTCATCGTGGCACGTACCGCACCCGATGTCTGCCCCAAGTGCGGAGGCAGGCACCTGAGCCAGGATCCGGATACACTGGACACATGGTTCTCGTCGGCTCTCTGGCCCTTCTCCACACTGGGCTGGCCCGAGGAGACAGAGGATCTGAAGTATTTCTATCCCACGGATGTGCTGGTCACAGGCTACGATATCATATTCTTCTGGGTCATCAGGATGATCTTCTCGGGATATGAGCAGATGGGGCGCGAGCCCTTCAGGACAGTGCTCTTCCACGGTCTGGTGCGTGACTCCCAGGGCAGGAAAATGTCGAAGTCTCTGGGCAACGGCATAGATCCGCTCGAGGTCATAGACAAATACGGAGCCGATGCGCTGCGCTTCATGCTGATCACGGGTAATTCCCCGGGCAACGACATGAGATTCTCATATGAGAAGGTGGAGGCAGCCAGGAACTTCGCCAACAAGATATGGAATGCATCCAGATTCATCATGATGAACATGGAAGGCAAGCAGGTGACCGTGCCCGATGAGAAGGATCTCGCCGGCGTGGACAGATGGATACTCTCCAGGATGAACAGGGTGGTGAAAGAGGTCACCGACAACATGGAGAAGTACGAGCTCGGTGTCGCCGCTTCCAAAATATACGACTTTATCTGGGATGAGCTCTGTGACTGGTATATAGAGATGGTAAAGCCGAGACTCTACAATACCGAGGATGCTGTATCTCAGAATGCGGCACTGTATACGCTGAAGAGTGTGCTGATATCGGCTCTCAAGCTGCTCCATCCGTATATGCCCTTCGTCACCGAGGAGATATACTGCACGCTGAAGGAGGAGACCTCCGATGAGGACATGGATGAGTCGATAATGATATCATCCTGGCCTGTATTCGATGAAGCCAGAAACTATGCGTCCGACGAGAAGAGCATAGAGATCATAAAGGAAGCCGTAAAGGGTGTAAGGAACGTGCGCTCCTCCATGAACGTACCTCCCAAAAAGGCAGCCGATGTGACTGTGGTGTCCGATGACGCAGGAGTGCTGGACGCTTTCAGAAAGGGTGAGCTCTACTTCAGGGCTCTGATCAATGCACCCGCCGTGACATATCAGAGCGACAAGGCGGGCATACCCGATGATGCGGTATCCGTGGTGACGGGCAATGCCACCGTATATATCCCTCTCGCCGAGCTGGTAGATATGGGAGAGGAGATAGCCAGGCTCGAGAAGGAGGAGAAGAGACTCCAGGGTGAGCTGAAGAGATCCAATGCGATGCTCACGAACGAGAAGTTCCTGTCCAAAGCTCCCGAGAGCAAGATAGCCGAGGAAAGAGAAAAGCTTGCCGGATACGAGAAGATGATGAGCGAGGTGAAGGAGCGCCTTGCCGCACTGAAGGGCTGAAACAGGAGATATCATGATAGATTTTGAAGAAGAACTGAAGAAATTCCACCCCTCACCTGAGGTGGAGGACGCGGAAAATGCCATCAGGGCATTGGACGTGACCGATATGGTGGATCTTATTGTCCAGCTGGAAGAAAAGAACAGGATGGGACAGAGATAGATCACAGGATACAGGGGCAATACGTTGAGATGTTTTAACTGTGGGTGCGAACTCACCAGAAATGATTTCTGCACCAACTGCGGCGCGGATATCAATGAATACAGAAGGATAGTACGTCTTTCCAACGGATATTATAATGACGGCTTGATGAAGGCAAAGGTCCGGGATCTCTCCGGAGCTGTGGTCTCTCTGCGTGCCAGTCTGAAGCTCAACCGCAATAATGTGGATGCAAGGAACCTGCTTGGTCTCGTCTATTTCGAGATGGGAGAGGCTGTGGCGGCGCTGTCCGAGTGGGTGGTCAGCAAGAACATCAAGCCGGACAAGAATATCGCCGATGACTTCATGGAGGCGGTGCAGAGCAATCCGGGCAGACTGACGGCGATAAACCAGTCAATAAAGAAATACAACCAGGCCCTGCTGTATGCGAGACAGGGGAGCCTGGATCTGGCCGTGATACAGCTCAAGAAGGTGCTGCAGGTCAATCCGAACCTGATAGTGGCATATGAGCTGCTTGGACTTCTGTATCTGCAGTCGGAGGAATTCAACAGGGCAAAGCGTGTGCTCACCCTGGCTTCGAAGATAGACAGGAACAATACCAGGATCCTGTATTACATGAGAGAGGCGGAGGAAGGCCTGGCGTTAAGGTATGCGGGGGATGGCAGATCCGGCAGGGACAGGAAGAAGTCCGCTGCGACTGCATCCGATTCCTTCCAGTATACCAGCGGCAATGAGGTCATCATCCAGCCGATCAACAATACCGAGAAGAAGGGGATGTCGTCCTTCATCACGATGCTCATCGGTCTGGCGGTGGGATGTGCGCTCATGTTCTTCCTGGTGCTGCCGGCCAGGATACGTTCCGCTTCCTCGGATATGAACGAGCAGATGCAGGGCATCAGCGATGAGCTGACGGCGAAGAACGCAGACCTGGAGGAGAAGGACAAACGGATAGAAGCACTGCAGAGCGAGAACGAGACAGTAAAGGGGCAGCTGGCTGAGCTGACAGGGAGCTCGGGCATGGTGGAGAGATATGACCATCTGGCCGATGCCGCCCTCAACTATATTCAGCATCCCGATGATGTGATGGGGACCGAGGCGATGCTTGAGAGCATATTCGGAGACAGTCTCCCTGCAGGTGATATAGTTTCCGGCAACAGCATCAGCGCCAATACCCTGCCTGCCCTGGACCCGGCCATATATTCGGCTTCATTCAGGAATCTGTATGAATACCTGAACAATGACGTGTCATACAAGGCAGCCTCCACATATATCGACAGAGGTAAGGAGGAACTGTCCGACGGACAGTATCAGGCGGCCATAGGGGATCTGCTGAAGGCTACGGAGATAGCTCCGGGCAGCGATGAGGCGTGGTTCTATCTCGCCGAGAGCTACAGGGAGTCGGGAGACAGCGTGCATGCGACGCAGATATACAGCAGGATAGTGAACGACATGCCGGATTCCGAATATGCCGACAGGGCGAAGAAGAGCCTGACCAACGGTGCGGCTACCGACAACGAGACAGGCGATACCGCACAGACACAGCAGGAAGAGAACAATACGGATGACGATCTCGCACAGGCGCTGGCGGCGCAGGCTCTGCAGCAGGCCATGGCGGGAGCGGCAGTCCCGGATAATATAGAGAACACGGAGGGTGCAGCGCAGCAGTGAGACTGATACACTGTTCCGACATACATCTGGATATACCGTTCGGCAACATCCTGACTCAGGAGAAGTCGGCCACAAGAAAACAGGAGATACTGTCTGCTTTTTCCAGCATGGCAGGCTTCGCGAGCGAGGAGGGTGTCAGGGCAGTGCTCATCACAGGCGGACTTGTGGATGCCGAGCACATTTCAAGGATGACCATAGACCGTGTCTACAAGATAATGAAGGACAATCCGGATGTGATATTCGCACTGCTTCCCGGAAACTCCTACGAGACCGCGTACTTTTCGGGAGAGAAGAACCTTCCGGAGAACTTCAGGATATTCAGCGATCTGGACAAGAAGCTTACGATAGACAATGTGGACATCTACGGCGTAAATGAGGCCTCCAAGCTGCCTCTTCTCGACGAGAAGCAGACAAATATAGTCATCACCTCAGGGGTGTCTCAGCTCAGGGGGTTCGAGGACAGGGGCATAGCTTATCTGGGACTCGGTATGGAGAGGACATACAGACACGGAGATCTCATCGGAGGAGGATATTTCTGCGCCCCGGGTTCACTGGAGGCGCTGACCTTCGAAGAAGGCGGCAACAAAGGATTTATGGAGATATATATCAGCGGAGGCAAGGTTTCTCCGGTGTTCGTGAGGAGCGGAAAGAGGCTCTGCTACAATGTCGATGTGGATGTGACAGGCGCTGCGAATGCTGATGAGGTGTCAGACAACGCCAGACATGCACTGAGCCTGATAAAGGGGATCAACGGAGCCGCGATGGTCAGGATCAATCTCACGGGAAGGATGGATCTGGAGCATATCATAGACGACAGGGTGGTGGAAAAGACCCTGGGCAGGGAATATTTCGCGGTGTCCGTGAACGACAGTGAAGTGGACTTTGACATCACGCTGGATGGGATATCGGAGAACACACTTAGGGACAGGTTCATCAGGAGAGTCAGTGAGGGCAATGAATCCCTGGAGCTCAAAAAGGATATAATCAAGGTCGGGATAACGGCTATTTCGGGAGGAGAGATACAGTGAGGATACTGAATATCCACATAGACGGATTCGGTAATCTGAAGAACGTCGACTATGTCTTCTCCGCTGGGATGAACACAAAGGAAATAGGTACGGTATGGGACAGGTCTGCCGTCGTGGAATTTGTGATAGCCATGCTCTTTGGCATGAGCGGCCAGCCGAAGCTTCGGGGGCTCTATGCACCAAGAGACGGCGGGGCATACGGCGGCTCCATGACCATATCGGCGCAGGGCAATGAGTTTACCATCACGAGGAGCTTCGGCAGTGCCGATGAGAGTGCCGATACCCTGAGCTTCGTGAACGTGGCCGGCGGAGTGCCGGTGGGCTTCGATCCGTCCTTCCTGCTGGGAGTCACCAGAGACCAGTATGTAAGGAATGCCACTGTCATAGAGGGCAGCAGCTATGATGACCACTCCATGCACGACAGGAATCTGATGATGTCCCTGATAGGTGCGGAGGAGGACAGATTTGTCACAAAGAAGGCATTGGATGCCCTGGCGAGAGCGGAGACCAGGCTCACCAGAGGGGGTACCCGTGTGGTGGAGGAGGCCAGGTACAAGGAGGAGCAGAAGCTCTTCGACCTTCAGAGTGATCTCAAGTACTGCATGGACAAGAGTAACGAGGTGAAGCTCCTTCGCGAACAGGAGGCCGAGTCCGAGAGGGTAGTGGAGGAAAAGAAGAAGCAGCTGGAGGCGGCCGACGAGAAGTTCGAGGCTGCGGCTGCAGTGCAGAAAAAGAAGACACAGCATATATTGAGCCTGATTCTTTCCATAGTCTGTATCGTGGGAGGCACCCTGCTGATATTCGCGGGGGCGGTGCTCAGATTCGAGATACCGGGTGCCGTGAACGGATCCTTTGATACCGTATATGACGGACTGCTGCTGATGCTCTTCGCGCTGGTGCTGTTCTATCTGAGACGCCGGTGGAGGAGGAGCCAGGAGAACAAGCTGGACAAGCTGCGTCAGAGCGCGGATACCTGCAGACAGGAATATGAGGATGCTTTCAATGTGGACAGCGGCATCAAGGAACATATCAAGGAAGTGTCGAAGGATGCCGACAGGGTCGGAGCTGCGTCGGATACACTGGAGAACTTCAAGAAGCGTGTGAGCGGGGAGAGGAGCCAGCTGACAGTGCTCAGAGGAGCCAGAAAGTATATAATAGCAGCGACAGAGGAAGCAGGAAACGAGTTCGGCCGCATCAAGGAGGCATTCCCGAAGGAATCGCCGGTGCTGCTTATAATGGATATCTTCGCAGACCATACGATGGCCAGAGAGGTCTTTGGCAGGACTGCGGAGAAGTGTCAGGTAGTATATCTGAAGTGAGTGTCGGGCATCGCGCTGTGGAGTGAAAGGATCTGTGATGAGTATAAGGATAGTGGCGGACAGTTGTTGTGAATATCCGGAGGAACTTAAGAATGAAGTGAAGTGCGTGAACGTACCGTTGATACTGACGGTGGATGACCGCACGGTGGTCGATGATGAGAGCTTCGATCAGAAGGAATTTCTCGCTCTGATCGCAGACTCCAAGGGAGTGCCGCGCTCTGCCTGCCCCTCTCCGGAGAGGTATATGAGTGCATATGAAGGAGACGAAGACTGGGTGTTCGTAGTGACCTTATCCGCTGCTCTTTCCGGCTCCTACAATGCAGCAGTGCTGGCAAAGGATCTGTTCGAGGAAGAGCACGGTGATGCCAGAAAGATACATGTATTTGACTCGAAGACGGCATCGGGAGGAGAGGCGCAGGTCGCTCTCAAGGTGAACGAGCTGTACAGGCAGGGAAAGGACTTTGACAGCATCGTCGAGGAGACCGAGGCCTTCATCGACGGTATGAGCACATATTTCGTACTGGAGTCACTCGAGGTGTTCAGGAAGAACGGCAGGCTGTCGAATACCAAGGCATTTGCCGCCAACATTCTGAGCCTCAAGCCTGTGTGCAAGGGCGTGAACGGGGTGATAGAGCCGGCCTCGATACAGAGGGGCATCAAGAATGCCCTGAAGAAGATGGTGGAGATATCGCTGGAGGGGATCAAGGACACCAGGGACAGGATACTGATAATCAATCACTGCAACTGCTACGAAAGAGCGGCTGCGGTGCTCTCGGATTTTATCGCAAAGGCGGAGTTTAAGGCTACACTGATACTCGATACGGCAGGAGTGAGTTCGCTCTATGCCTCGGATGGAGGCATCATCGTAACCTTTTAATAACATTAATTTTTTAAGGAGATATCATCATGGCAAAGAAAGAAAAGGTAGTACTGGCTTATTCCGGAGGGCTTGATACCACGGTCATCATCCCCTGGCTCAAGGAGAACTATGACTATGAGGTCATATGCTGCTGTGTCGACTGCGGACAGGGCGATGAGCTGGACGGACTCGAGGAGAGGGCAAAGGCTTCGGGCGCATCCAAGCTCTATATCGAGGATGTCACCGATGAGATGTGTGACGAGGTGATAGTACCCTGCGTTCAGTCACATGCGGTATACGAGAACAAGTACCTCCTCGGCACATCCATGGCACGTCCCATCATAGCCAAGAGACTCGTGGAGGTAGCCAGGAAGGAGGGTGCATCCGCCATCTGCCACGGAGCTACCGGCAAGGGAAACGATCAGATAAGGTTCGAGCTGGGTATAAAGGCACTCGCTCCGGATCTGGATATCATAGCCGCATGGAGAGATCCCAACTGGACTCTGAACTCTCGTGAAGAGGAGATAGAATATGCGAGAGCTCACGGCATCACTCTTCCTTTCTCAGCATCCAACTCGTACAGCAGGGACAGGAATATCTGGCACATCAGCCATGAGGGACTGGAGCTGGAGGATCCCGCATCGGAGCCCAACTACAACAAGCTCCTGGTGCTTGGTGTGACACCCGAGAAGGCACCCGCAAAGCCGGAGTATGTGACCATGAGCTTCGAAAAGGGAGTGCCCGTATCCGTCAACGGCAGGAAGATGAAGGTGTCTGATATCATACGCACCCTGAACATCCTGGGAGGCAAGCACGGTATAGGCATCATAGACATAGTGGAGAACAGAGTCGTGGGAATGAAGAGCCGCGGCGTATACGAGACACCCGGCGGTACGATCCTCTATGCGGCGCACGAGCAGCTGGAGGAGCTGATACTCGACCGCGAGACCATGCGTGTCAAGAGGAAGATAGGCGAAGAGCTGGCACAGACCATCTACGAGGGCAAGTGGTTCACTCCTCTGACAGAGGCTCTGGTGGCCTTCATCAAGTCTACCCAGGAGAATGTGACAGGGGATGTGACCTTCAAGCTCTACAAGGGCAATATCATCAAGGCAGGTGAGACATCACCCTATTCGCTCTACGATGAGGATATAGCAAGCTTTACCACAGGTGATCTCTATGATCACAAGGATGCTTCCGGATTCATCACTCTCTTCGGTCTTTCCACCTGGGTACGTGCACTGAAGATGCAGGGCAAGTCCGGAAAGGCTCACCGCAAGTCGCCTACTGCAGCCACCACCGCAAAGCTCACCGCGAAGGAGGCCGCAGCCAGGGCAAAGAAGGGCGCGAAGAAGGCTGAGGCAAAGGCGAAGGCCGGAGCAAAAAAGGCTGAGGTAAAGGCCAAGGCCGGTGTGAAGAAGGCCGGGACCAAGGCGAAGAGCGTGGCAAAGAAGGCCGAGGTGAAGGCGAAGGCCGGAGTGAAGAAGGCCGCATCAGCAGCAAAGGCCAATGCATCCAAGGCAAAGAGCACAGCAAGGAGCACAGCTGCCAAGATCAGATCCAGAAGGAAAAAGGGCTGAGACAGATGGCAGTATTCATCGCCATACTCGATGACGATCCCGCCGACAGGAAGCAGTCTGAGAGACTCCTTGACAGGGAGCGGGATGCAAGAGCAGGCAAGGGTGAAGTGATATACTACGATTCATACGGGAGTGAGGAAGCCCTCCTCCCGTATTTCCTTAAGTATGATCTCATCCTGATAGATGTGACCCGTACCATGAGGGACGGCATGATGATCGCGGTGGATCTGCTTCGCCGGGGCGCAGAGGGAAAGATCGTCCTGTATTATGACAGGATAGACTACAGGAAGAAATACGGTGACGAGGAAGGTGTTTCTTTCATCCAAAAGCCGCTTTGGCAGAAGGACTTCGCAAAGCTGGTGGATATGGCATCCCGCATACATGCTTCCAAGACCCCGAGGGTAGAGCTCAGGGGGGACGGGGGCACCGTGTATGTGACAAATGATGAGATACTGTACGGTGTAAGCCATGGCTACTATACCGCAGTGGCACTCAAAGGAGACAGATCGTTCCATGCGCTGGGGGATGTGATGTCGGTATATGATCTGCTGGATCAGGACAGGTTCATATTTGTAAGCAAGACCACATTCATCAATATGGGACATGTAGCTTCGAGCGAGAGACTGAGCTTCAGGATGACTGACGGCGCGGTGATAAAGTTCAGCCTGATAAACAAGAAAGCCATCACAAGGGCGTATGAGGAATATGCCCGAAGGGTGAGAGAGGAATGATCGCGGCACGGGCATGACAGTAAGCTATGCGTGATCTTCCGGTTATGGTAGAATACAACAATATCGCAGTCAGATAACGAAAGGTGAAAGGCAGAGAAATGAGCAGGGATACGGTAAAGGTCGGAATAATAGGATCCACGGGATATGCAGGAGCTGAGATAGCGAGACTCCTCACCGGACACAGGGATGTGGAGGTGAAGTGGCTGGTATCGAAGAGCTTTACCGGACAGAGATATGAGGATATCTACAGGAATCTCTTTGAGATCATAGAGAAGGAATGCACCGATATCAGCATCCCGGAGATGGCGGAAGACGTGGATGTGATATTCACCGCGACTCCCCAGGGCTATCTGCAGGGTGAGCTCACGGAGGAGGTCCTGGACAAGTGCAGGATCATAGATATGTCCGCAGACTACCGCATAAAGGATGTGAAGATATACGAGAAATGGTACGGGATAGAGCACCACTCACCGCAGCTTCTGAAGGAGGCGGTATACGGTCTGACAGAGGTGAACAGAAAGCAGATAAAGGATACCAGACTCCTGGCCAATCCGGGTTGCTTCACCACCTGCTCCATACTGGCGGCCTACCCTCTGATGAAGGAGCATATGATAGAGAAGGATTCTCTGATAATAAATGCGCTCTCGGGTGTATCCGGGGCGGGGAGAGGAGCCAAGGTAGCGAATCTCTACTGCGAGGTGAACGAGTCTGCCAAGGCATACGGAGTCACCACTCACAGGCACACTCCGGAGATAGAGGAGCAGCTGGGCTATGCCTGGGGTGATACCCTGAAGCTGCAGTTTACGCCTCATCTCATTCCGATGCACAGGGGAATACTGGCGACGGAGACGGCCCGTCTTAACGGAAAATACAGCTATGAGGATGTGAAGGCGGCTTACGACAGGTATTACGGTGATGAGAAGTTCATCAGGGTGCTGAAAAAGGATATGTGTCCGGAGACCAGGTTCGTGGAGGGCAGCAACTATACCGATGTGAACTTCAGGATAGATGAGCGTACGGGAAATATCATAATGATGGGAGCACTCGATAATCTTGAAAAGGGTGCGGCATCACAGGCTGTGCAGAATTTCAACGTGATGTTCGGCTTCCCGGAGGAAGAGGGGATAGATATGATCCCGATGGTGCCGTGATGGAAATAAGACAGATGCAGAATGCGGACTATGATGACGTATGCGCTCTGTGGCATACCATCAGGGGTTTTGCCATGAGGAGCATAGATGACTCACGTGAGGGGGTGGAGAAGTTCCTTGAGAGGAATCCGGGACTCTCTACGGTGGCCGTGGAGGATGACCACATAGTGGGCGCCATACTCTGCGGGCATGACGGCAGGCGTGCCACGCTCTATCATGTCTGTGTGGAGGAACACTACCGCAAGAGAGGCATAGGCAAGTCTATGGTGGTGCGCTGTATGAAGGAGCTTCAGAAGCAGGGCATCAACAAGGTGGCTCTCATAGCCTTCACACATAACGACGTCGGCAATGCCTTCTGGAAGGAGATAGGCTGGACCGAAAGGGAAGACCTGAACTATTACGACTTTACACTGAACACCGAAAATATTGTAAAGTTTAACGAATGAACAGGGGTCGTCACACATGACATCAGATCATGAAGGTGGCGACTTCGTATATCGGAGGGAACGGTATGGCAGAACTGAAATGTCCTCATTGCGGACAGGCTTTTACGGTAGATGATACCGAGCTCAGCTCCATTGTGAGCCAGATACGCGACGGAGAGTTCGAGCGCGATCTGAGGGACAGAGTGGATGAGCTGAGAGAGCATATGAGCCGCGAACACGAGCTGGAGCTGAAGTCGAGGCTGGCTGAGGCCGAGCTTAAAAAGAGCGACAGATATGAGAAGGAGATGGCGAAGCTCTCGGAGAGCGTGCAGGAGCTTAAGGGAGAGAATACCAGACTGAATGAGCATATCATGAAGCTCCAGTCGGCACTGGAGAGCAGCGAGGACAAGAAGCAGATAGCAGTGATGCAGGCGGTGAAGGAAGCCGAGGACAGGACTCACGATCTGGAAAAGGATCTCATGAACGAGAGAGAGAACACCAAGAATCTCCTTGCCGAAAAGGATGCCCAGATCGAATTCTACAAGGACCTCAAGACCAGGATGTCCACCAAGATGGTGGGAGAGACCCTGGAGCAGCACTGCGAGATACAGTTCAACCAGCTGAGGGCTACGGCCTTCAGGGGGGCCTACTTTGAAAAGGACAATGATGCCCGGACCGGAAGCAAGGGTGACTATATATACCGCGAAGAGGACGGAATGGGCAACGAGATCGTATCCATCATGTTCGAGATGAAGAACGAGAGCGATACCACCTCCACCAAGCACAAGAACGAGGACTTCTTCAAGGAGCTGGACAAGGACAGGAAGGAGAAGAACTGCGAGTATGCCGTCCTCGTATCGCTTCTGGAGGCCGACAGCGAGCTGTACAATGCGGGGATAGTCGACGTGTCGTACAAATATGACAAGATGTATGTGGTACGGCCGCAGTGCTTCATACCCATGATCACGCTTTTGCGCAACGCCGCTCTCAACGCGCTGGCCTACAAGCAGGAGCTGGCAGAGGTGAGGAATCAGGATATCGATATATCCAACTTCGAGGAGTCGCTGCTCAAGTTCAAGAATGACTTCGGCAGGAACTACGAGCTGGCGCACAATCATTTCGACAAGGCGATAGATGAGATAGACAGGACGATACAGCATCTGGAGAAGGTCAAGGCGGAGCTTCAGGGCTCTGACAGGCAGCTGCGCATAGCCACCAATAAGGTGGAGGATGTGACCGTCAAGAAGCTGACGAAGGGTAATCCCACGATGAAGGAGAAGTTCGACAGTCTGAACAAGGAGCAGGAGCAAGGAGGAAGATCATGAAGGTAATAGACGGAGGAGTGACGGCGGCTGCGGGATTCAAGGCCGCGGGAGTCAAAGCGGGAGTGAAATACGAGAACAGGCTGGATATGGCGATGGTGTATTCCGAAAAGCCTTGTGTCGCAGCAGGCACCTTTACAAGCAACGTTGTAAAGGCGGCACCGGTGCTCTGGGACAGGAGGATAATCAGAGAGGACGCCGGAAAAGTCCGGGCTGTAGTGGTGAACACGGGTATAGCCAACGCAGGCACGGGAAGTGAGGGACTCAGACTGTGCGAGGAGACAGCTTCGAAGGCAGCGGAATGCCTGGGGATAGAAAAGGACGAGGTGCTGGTGGGCTCCACGGGAGTCATTGGACCTCAGCTCAATATGAAGGCGATACTTGCAGGAGTGGAGAAGCTGGCAGGGAGCCTGTCCGATGACAGGGAGGCTGCACATACCGCATCAAAGGCCATAATGACTACGGACACCCATCCGAAGGAGTGTGCGGTGGAGCTGACGATAGGCGGCAGCACAGTAAAACTCGGCGGCATGGCCAAGGGATCCGGTATGATACATCCCAATATGTGCACCATGCTGGGATATATAACGAGCGATATCAGCATATCGCATGATCTGCTCCAGCGGGCTCTGTCGGACGTGGTGGAGGATACCTTCAACATGATATCAGTTGACGGTGACACCTCGACCAACGATACTCTCATAGTGATGGCCAACGGAGAAGCGGGCAACCCGGAGATAGTATCGGAGGGCGATGACTACGATGCATTCAAGGCGGCTCTGTTCCATGTGACGAGAGATCTGGCGAGACAGCTGGCCGGCGACGGAGAGGGTGCCACCAAGCTGATCACCTGTCATGTGACACGTGCCGCTTCGAAGGACAAGGCAAAGACACTGGCAAAGTCGGTGATCACCTCGAGCCTTACCAAGGCTGCCATGTACGGTAATGATGCCAACTGGGGGAGGATCCTCTGCGCCATGGGTTATTCGGGAGCACAGTTCGATCCCGATGCCATAGATATCTATTTCGACGCCGAAGGCTGTGAGCGGATGCATATCTACCACGACGGGTCTGCACTGCCTTTTTCGGAGGAGGAGGCTACAGCCCTGCTGGGACATAAAGAGGTGGTGATCACCTGCGACATGAGAGAGGGCTCTGAGGAGGCAACGGCCTGGGGCTGCGACCTTACTCATGAGTATGTGAACATCAACGCCGACTACAGGAGCTGAAAAAAAGTATAGCCACTTTCCGAAAAGGTGATAGAATGTATCAGTGAAACGTAGATCACGATACGGGGACAGGAAAGAGATATGAATGACGAAGAGATGAAGAAGGTACAGGAGAAGGCATCGGTGCTCATAGAGGCACTGCCTTATATCCGTGAGTTCAACAGGAAGATAATAGTGATCAAGTACGGCGGATCCGCCATGTCCGATCAGGTGATCAAGGAGAGCGTGATCAAGGACGCGACTCTGCTGAAGCTGGTGGGATTCAAGCCTGTCATAGTCCACGGAGGCGGCAAGGAGATCAGCCGCTGGATAGAGAAGGTAGGCATGGAGCCCCGCTTCGTGAACGGGCTGAGAGTCACAGACAGCGATACCATGGAGATAGCCGAGATGGTGCTGAACAAGGTGAACAAGGAGCTTGTCACCATGATAGAGGGACTCGGGATAAAGGGCTGCGGTATCTCAGGGAAGGACGGGGGCATGCTCCGTGTCAGGAAGAAGCTCTCGGACGGCGAGGATATCGGCTTTGTGGGTGAGATCACGGGAGTGGATACCACCATCATAGAGCACCTGCTGGAGGATGACTTCCTGCCGGTGATAGCGCCCATAGGAATGGACGAGAACTATACCACATACAACATCAATGCGGATGATGCGGCATGTGCCGTGGCCAAGGCTCTGAAGGCGGAAAAGCTTGCCTTCCTCACCGACATTAAGGGGATATACAGGGACATCAACGATCCGTCCAGCTTCATCTCAAGGATGAACATCACGGAGGCAAGGGCCCTGCTGGAGTCCGGCTATATTGGAGGCGGCATGCTTCCCAAGCTCAACAACTGCATCGATGCCGTGGTGGGCGGGGTGAGCAATGTGACCATTCTCGACGGAAGGGTCCTGCACTGCCTGCTGCTGGAGATCTTCACTGATCAGGGTATCGGAAGCGCGATATACAAGTAGGCCGTATCAGGATCGGAGGAGTACATCCTGAGGGAAGGAAATGAGCATGGATTACAAGGAATTAGGCGACAAGTATTTCTTACATACATACAACAGATACCCGATAGTCATCGAGCGTGGCGAGGGGGTGAAGCTGTACGATGACAAGGGCAGGGAGTATCTGGACTTTGCCGCAGGGATCGCTGTATATGCCCTGGGGTACGGGAACAAGGAGTTTAACGATGCCCTGAAGAGACAGATCGACCTGATCATGCATACATCCAATCTCTACTACAACGAGCCGGCCTGTCTGGCAGCAAAAGATGTGTGCGAGGTGTCGGGGATGGCCAGGGTGTTCTTCACCAACTCCGGTACCGAGGCTATAGAGGGGGCCATCAAGACCGCCCGGAAGTACGCCTATCTTAAGGATGGGAAGACAGATCACAACATCATAGCCATGGAGCATTCCTTCCACGGCAGGTCCATGGGTGCTCTCTCAGTGACGGGCAATGCTCACTACAGAGAGGCATTCGAGCCGGGCATAGGCCAGGTGAGGTTCGCCACCTTCAATGATCTTGACTCTGTAAAGAAGCTCGTGGACGACAGGACCTGTGCGGTGATAATGGAGACGGTGCAGGGTGAGGGCGGTATTTATCCTGCAGATGATGACTTCATAAAGGGAGTACGGAAGCTCTGTGATGAAAACGACATACTGCTGATACTGGATGAGATACAGTGCGGCATGGGACGCACGGGATATATGTTCGCCTGTGAGAAGTACGGGGTGAAGCCGGATGTGATGACCATGGCCAAGGCTATAGGCAACGGTGTGCCCGTTGGGGCGTTCGCCGTGACGGAGCGTGTGGCGGAGCACTCTATGGTGCCCGGAGATCACGGTACGACCTACGGAGGCAATCCTTTCGCATGCGCAGCCGTATCAGAGGTGCTGAGACAGTTCAAAGAAAAAGACATACCCGCTCATGTGAGGAAGCTCGCTCCGGTGCTGGAGGAGGCCCTGGACGGGCTGAAGGAGAAGCATGAGAAGGTATGCGACAGAAGAGGCAGGGGATTCATGCAGGCGCTGGAGCTCACCGTGCCGTGTGCTCCCGTGATAAGCAAGGCCCAGGAGTGCGGTCTCATCGTGATCAGTGCAGGGGCCAATACATTGAGGCTTGTGCCTCCGCTCGTGATTGAAGAAGGTGATATCAGGGAGATGAGCTTAAGACTTGACAAGGCGCTGACTGAAGCATAGAATCATTTCAAAGCTTTGGGGCACCGGAGTTCAGGTACGGTGAGGAGCTTTGAATGGATCTGAAAAATCTTTTGATCATTCCCTTGTGTATTGTATTGGGCGGATGCGGCAGCAGGTATGAGGAGCTGCCACTGAGTGATGTGAATGTCAGTGAGGATGCGGTCCCGGAGAGTATATCCGGGGGGAGCGCAGGATGGGACAGCCTGTCTGAAGATGAAGCTGACGAAGATAAGACGGCGGTGCAGGCCTGTGAGCCTGAGACGATATATGTATATGTCTGCGGCCGGGTAAATGAGCCGGGGGTCTATCAGGTCCCGGAAGGCTCAAGGATATATCAGCTGATAGAGATGGCCGGAGGCCTCACGGCAGAGGCGGATACAGCCTGTATCAATCAGGCCGCAGTGTGCGGCGACGGAGAGATGATATATGTCCCCGCAGAGGGGGAGACCGGTATACCGGCAGTCTGCGGAGTGGCTGCGGCATCGAAAGGAGCGGCGCAGGATAAGGATGAGGGACTCATCGACATCAACACCGCCGATACGGAGGGGCTGCAGAGGATCAGCGGTATTGGAGCCTCCAGAGCGAAGGATATCATCGCTTACCGCGAGGAGAACGGAGGGTTTTCCACCAAAGAGGACATCATGAAGGTACCCGGCATCAAAGAGGGTATGTTCAATAAGATAAAGGACCAGATAAAGGTGTAGGAAATCAAGGTGAAAGTACTTGTAGTAGATGACGAGAAACTCATAGTGAAGGGCATACGCTTTTCCCTGGAGCAGGACGGGTACGAGGTGGAATGTGCCTATGACGGAGAGGAGGCTCTCTTAATGGCACGCTCGGGCGGATACGACATCATCCTCCTGGATATCATGCTGCCGAAGCTCACGGGGCTGGAGGTCTGCCAGCAGATAAGAGAGACCTCGGACGTGCCCATCATCATGCTGACAGCCAAGGGCGACGACATGGACAAGATCCTGGGGCTGGACTACGGAGCCGATGACTATATCACCAAGCCCTTTAACATACTCGAGGTGAAGGCCAGGATGAAGGCTATCCTGAGGAGGTCAAAGGGAGAGAAGACCAAAGAGGCCGACGAGAACGTTATAGTATCGGGAGAGCTGAAGCTCGACCGGCTGAACAGAAGAGTATATATAGACGGCAGTGAGGTCAGTCTCACCGCCAAGGAGTTCGATATGCTGGAGCTTCTGGCCACTCATCCTCAGAAGGTATACAGCAGGAGCGATCTGCTCTCCATAGTATGGGGGCAGGGATATCCCGGAGACGGAAGGACAGTGGATGTCCATGTCAGGAGATTAAGGGAAAAGATAGAACGCTCCCCGGGAGACCCCAGATATGTGCGCACCAAATGGGGAACCGGCTACTACTTCGAGGGATGATCATTGAGGACCCTTATCACGCGTTTCCTGCAGAATGTCAGGTTTTACAGGAGTCTTAAGTTTCGCATCTTTATCATAGTACTGCTGATAGGGATCATACCCTCGGTCATAGTGCGCCTGCTGATGATTAGCAGCTACAGGAACAGGGCCATGAGCCAGAAGACTGCGGAGGTGACCAACCAGTCGGCTATCGTGGCCGCACATCTTGCACGTACAGACTATCTGTCCGATCCGGACAACCCCGTGATAGATGACGAGCTGACACAGCTTTCCAATCTCTACGACGGGCGCATCCTCGTGATAGACGACACTTACAGAGTCATCAAGGATACCTACGGCAAATCCCAGGGAAGATATATAGTGTCCAGTGAGGTCATATCCTGCATGAACGGAAGCCGGGATATGTCCAGCTTCGATGAGGTGAACAATTATCTGGAGATCACCGTGCCGATACTGGACGAGGTCACCGGAAGGGTATACGGAGCGCTGGTCACCAGTGCCTCCACCGACGGGATAAAGGATAATGCGGAATATCTGGGCAGGAGAGCCTACACCGTGCAGGTGATAGTCGCGGTGATAGTCATCATGATAGCGTATGCGCTGTCGGCCACACTGCTGCGGCCCTTCGACAAGGTCATTAAGGCCGTGACATCCGTCAAAGAGGGGTTCGATCCGGGGCTTGAAGCCATAGAGGTCCCTGACTATACGGAGACCAAGGATATCATGGATGCCTTCCATCATCTGATGTCGAGGATGAAGGAGGTGGATGACTCCAGGGAGGAGTTCGTGGCGAACGTGTCACATGAGCTGAAGACCCCGCTCGCTTCCATGAAGGTGCTCTCCGACTCGCTGATACAGGGCGGAGACGCGGTGGATGCCGGAACCTACCGGGAGTTCATGGAGGATATAGCGGCGGAGGTGGACAGGGAGAACAAGGTGATCAATGACCTGCTCTCTCTGGTGAAGCTGGACGGGAGCGAGGCAACGGTACTGAACGTGACTCATTGCGATATCTCGGAAATGCTGAGACAGCTGATAAAGACACTGACCCCTCTGGCACAGAAGGCCGGGGTAGAGATGCTCTACGAGGAGAAGACGCACGTGGAGGCAGACGTGGACGAGGTGAAGCTCTCACTTGCCATAATGAATCTCATAGAGAATGCCATCAAATACAACAAGGACGAGGGCTGGGTCAAGGTCACGCTTGATAGCGATCTGCAGTTCATAGTGATCACCGTATCGGACTCGGGCATAGGCATCCCGGAGGAATCCATAGGACGCATATACGACAGGTTCTACAGAGTGGACAAGTCCCACTCGAGGGAGATAGGCGGTACGGGACTTGGGCTGTCTATCACAAGGAACGCGATACTGCTCCACAGAGGGGCGATAAAAGCCACGAGCATAGTGGGAGAGGGGACCACCTTCACCGTAAAGATACCTATGGAGGCGGATATAGGATGAAAAAGGACAGGCATATAATATCTGCAGTTATCATAAGCCTGCTTGCTGTATTGCTTGTCTCATGCGGAAAAAAGGAGCAGGAAGCGAGCGATACTTACCGCGTATATTATCCGGACAGCAGCTACACATCGCTCCTTAGCGAGGAGGCAGTCATCACTGAAGGGGACATTGCAGGTTCCCTGCTGGGCCTTTTGGCCGCGAAGCCTGCCAATGCTACGGGAGTGGCAGCTATTTCCGGAAATGTGGTGCTGATGGGATGGGAGAAGGAAAACGGAAGGATGGTGCTGGACTTTGCAGACACCTACAGCAGTCTGAAGGATACAGAGGAGGTCCTGACCAGAGCGGCCATAGTGGAGACTCTGGTACAGGATGAGAGCATACACCAGATTGCTTTCCGCGTGGACGGAGCGGAGCTTACGGACAGGAAAGGCAGGTCCATAGGAGATATGACAGCGGATTCTTTCATCACCAATACCGGAGAGGAGCTGAACTCCTATGCCAGGACAAATGTGACACTCTACTTCACTGATGTGACAGGCTCAGGATTGAAGAGATATGACGAGGATATCGTCTACACCAGCAATATGTCTGTGGAAAAGCTGGCTGTGGAGACCCTGATCAAGGGGCCGGCCGCTGTAGAGGAGCCGGATGCTTATCCTACGATATCACCCGATGCCAAGCTCCTGTCCGTCACGGTAAAGGACAGGATAGCCTATGTGAACTTCGATGCTTCCATAAGGGAGGAGCCCTACAGTGTGCAGGAGGATGTGGTCCTGTATTCCATAGTGAATACCCTCACATCGCTGCCGGGGGTGGATCAGGTGCAGATCTCCGTAGAGGGCTCTACCGAGGGGGTACTCTTTGATGCGATGAAGCTGGATGCACTGTATGAAAGGAATGATGATCTGATAATGTAGCGAAAAGGAGAATGGATGAAGAGACCGGCATGTGTCATCGGCATGTGCCTGATGCTGACGCTGCGGATGCTATTCGCTCTGCGGCCGCCCGATACTGATGCTCTTCGCTTCATGGACGGCATGAAGGTGAGCGTAGCGGGAACAGTCGATGACAAGTATATCAAACACGACAACACATATCTGATACTTGATAATCCAAAGATCATATCTGGTGAAGATCTCACCGATGAAATATCAGAACTGAAACTGAACAGGATAAAGATAAAGCTGAAGGATGCAGGGTGCAGTCTGTCGGATGCGCCTATGACAGGCTCGGAGGTGACTGTACGCGGAAGGGCCATGGCTTTTCCGAAGGCGAGAAACCCCGGAAACTTCGATACGGCTGAATATGAGCTGATACACGGGACAGACCTGGAGGTCTACGACGCGAAGATCACTTCTGTCACTCCTTTGCCCCATACTCCCTTAAGGGAGAGGATATGCCTTGCCCGGGATGCTCTGGGAAGGGTAGCCGACAGGATATACGGAGAGACCGACGCGCAGGTGATAAAGGCCATGACCCTTGGAGACCGCAATGACCTCTCCGACGA
>DNLO01000174.1 GCA_003488445.1 Lachnospiraceae bacterium
AAGTACACCGGAGGCCATCCGGCGATGAGGACCTTCCAGGCGCTGAGGATAGCGGTGAACGGAGAGCTTGATGTGCTGAGAGACAGCATTGACACCATGATAGATCTGCTCTCCGACGGAGGCAGGATATCAGTCATCACCTTCCATTCACTCGAAGACAGGATCGTGAAGGAAGCGTTCAGGAGAAACGAGAACCCCTGCACCTGCCCGCCGAGCTTTCCGGTATGCGTATGCGGGAAGAAGAGCAAGGGCAGATGCATAGGAAAGAAGCCCGTGACAGCAGGAGAGAAGGAGCTTATCGATAACCCCAGATCTCACAGTGCGAAGCTTAGGACATTCGAAAGGATAAGATGAGAGATTACGTAGTGGAAGGAAATACGGTCAGACAGCTGGAAAGGGTCTACAGAGAGCCCTTCAGCAGGCCTGTGTCCGAGACCGTCAGGAAGAACCGCGAGAAGGCTGCTCACATGAACGTGGGCTACGTGGCATTCCTTCTGCTCATGGCGGGCATCCTCTTCGTGGGATGCACGGCTTATATCAATCTCAGGAACCAGATAACCGAGAAGCAGAAGACCGTGGAAAGCCTGCAGAGCAAGGTGGCGGCCATGAAGCTGGCAAATGACGAAGAATACGACCGTATAATGGGAAGTGTGGATATGGAAGAGATAAAGAAGATCGCCATGAACGAGCTTCACATGAAATATCCGGACTCCGGACAGGTATCCAACATGATAGAGAGCACGGATTCCGATTACGTCCGACAATATAAAGAAATACCGAAAAAGTAATGCAAAAAAAACAAAAACCGAAAAAATTCACCTCCTCTATGCAGAAAAAGCTGGTGGTACTATTCTTTATAGTATTGCTGGCTTTTGCATATCTCATCATAAGGATCGCCAATATCAACAGAGACAACGGAGAGGCCTACAAAAAGCAGGTGCTCGCGCAGCAGTCCTATGATTCCATGACTCTGCCCTACAAAAGAGGATCCATAGAAGACAAGAACGGTACAGTGCTCGCATATTCCGAGAAGGTGTACAACCTGATCGTGGACGCCAAGCTGATGAGCGTGGATGACGGCATACACGTGGAGCCTACTCTGAACGTGCTGCAGAAAGCCTTCGGAGAGCTGAATGTGGATGCAGTGAGGACCTACGTGAACATGAACCCCGGAGCCTCCTACAAGAAGTACCTGAGGCAGCTGGAGCAGAACAGGATAGAGAACTACAACGCCATGGTGGACCAGATCATCTCGGAGAACAGCATCAAAAGAGATGAGCTCAGAAAAGACGGCAAGACAGAAGAGGCGAACGCCATAGTAGATCCTGCGAAGAACGGAGTGTGGTTCGAGGAGGAATACCGCAGGACCTATCCGTACAATACCCTGGCGTGCGATGTGATAGGGTTCGTGCAGACCGGCAACGAGGGGCAGTACGGGCTCGAGGAGTACTACAACGACACACTGAACGGGACCAACGGCCGCTCCTACGGCTATCTCAACGCCGACGGCACTCTGACGAGGACTGTGAAGGAGGCTGAGGACGGATATACGCTTGTCACCTCGCTGGATACCAATATCCAGGCTATCGCCGAGAAGCATATCAAGGAATTCGCGGAAGAGAACAGGAACGCATACAGGACGGGCCCTGCGGCTGACAACGTAGGTGTCATCATCATGGACCCCAACAGCGGAGAGATACTCGCCATGGCGGGATATCCTGTCTTCAACCTGAACGATCCGCAGAATATGGAAGGAGTGGATCTGGTGCAGTACGCCGGTCTTCTCTCTACGGAGGATCTGGCAAGGGCCATAGGGCTGACGGATCCGCAGGAGAGCGTGTCGGACAATGAGGTGTCGGGCAACGAAGTGTCGGGAAATGAGGTCTCCGAAAATATCGCTCGCGGTATATCGGGGATATCCATAAACGGCATACCTATTACGGCGATATCTGCCAACAAGGCGGAGCTTTTGGAGCTGGTGACGAACGAATCCCTGTCGGACAACGGCATAATAAAGAATGCGGTGTGGAAGAACTTCTGCATCTCCGATACCTTCGAGCCGGGCTCTACCATGAAGCCCTTTACGGTGGCAGGTGCCATAGATGATGCCAGGATAACCGGCAATGAGACCTATGTCTGCAACGGAGCGCTGGATGTGGGAGAGCATACCATACACTGTCACAACAGGTTCGGTGACGGACCTCTGACCGTGAAGCAGGGTATTGCGAAGTCGTGCAACGTAGTGCTGATGGACGTGGCCTTTGCCATGGGCAAGTCGGAGTGGCTCAGATACAACAGGAATTTCGGCTTCGGAAGCTATACGGGCATAGATCTGGCCGGAGAGTCCAGCGGAGCTTCCAATACCTTCAACGAGAGGATGGGACAGACAGACCTTGCCGTGGCTTCCTTCGGCCAGGGCTTCAACGTATCGATGATACAGATGGCTGCGGGATTCGCGGCACTGGTAAACGGAGGCAGATATTACAAGCCTCATCTGGTGACAAGGGTCGTGAACAACGAGGGAGCCATAGTGAGAGAATATGATCCCAAGGTGGTGAAGCAGATAATCTCCGAAGAGGTGTCGGATATCATAAGGGATGACTGCAATGCCGTGGTGATGAGCGATCCCGAGGAGTGTACCGGATGGACCGCAAGACCCGCGGGATATACGATGGGCGGCAAGACGGGTACAGCCGAGAAGCTCCCCAGAGCAGCAAAGAATTACCTGATATCCTTCATGGGCTATGTGCCGGCGGATGATCCGCAGGTGCTGTGCTATGTGGTCATAGACCACCCGAACCACCCCGATCAGTCGAACTCCACGAGGCTGGCGACCCTGCTGTGCAGGGATATCATGACTGAGGTGCTTCCGTACCTCAACATCTTCCCTACTCTGGAGCTCACCGAAAAAGAGAGGGCAGAGCTTACGGATGCCCAGGCTTCGTTCTTCATAGGATCGGATGCAGTGTCGCAGAACTCGGCAATGACAGTGGTCTCCGAAAACAGCGTATCCGAAAACGGGGCAGAGACATCAGAGGCGGCAGACGGTGCAGATGCACAGTACACCCCTAATGTGATACAATATGACCCCGGTACGGGTTATCCCATAGATCCGAACACAGGCGAGCTGCTGGATCCCGTGACACTGCAGCCTGTGGACCAGAATGTAAAATCAGATCTGGAGTATTGATATGACTGAATACGTATTGCCTTTGATCATAACTTTCCTGCTGTCCGTATTGTGCGGCAAGCTTATCCTTCCTATGCTGATCCGCCTCAAGGCGGGACAGACGGAGAGGGAGGACGGACCTGCCTCCCACAAAGCGAAGAACGGGACCCCCACCATGGGCGGTTTCATCTTCCTGATACCCTGGACAGTCGTCACCTGCTTCTATATCCCCACACACAGGAATGTGGTGCCGGTGATCATAGCGACTCTGTGCTTTTCGGCCATAGGCTTCATGGATGACTATCTGAAGGTGGTCAGGCATCACAATCTGGGACTTCGTGCATGGCAGAAGATGACTCTGCAGGTACTGGCTGCCGCCGGGGTGCTGGTATATATCCGTATGCTGACCAATGTATCCTTCGATATGAGGATACCCTTCAGCTCCTTCTTCACAGTAAGCGGTACGGCGCTGATCGCTGCGATCGGGGGTATAGGATTCATTGCCGAGATCATAGTGATCTGCGGCACCGTGAACGGCTCGAACTTCACTGACGGACTCGACGGGCTTGCTTCTTCGGTGACTGCGGTGATAGCGGTGTTCATAGCGATAGCCTCGGGCATGACCAGCGCGGGCATAGCTCCTGCGGCCATGGCGTTTCTGGGAGGCCTGCTTGGATTTCTGGTATACAACCATCATCCCGCGAAGGTCTTCATGGGTGACACCGGATCCCTCTCTCTGGGAGGCTTCGTATCGGTGTCGTTTATCATGATGAACATGCCGATCTATCTTATCCTTGCGGCTTTCATCTACTTTGCCGAGGTACTCTCGGTGATCATCCAGGTGTCATATTTCAAGGCGACGCACGGAAAGAGGATCTTCAGGATGGCTCCGATACATCATCATTTCGAGCTGTCGGGGTGGAGCGAGGTGAAGGTGGTAGTGATCTTTACGGTGGTGACCGCAATTCTTTCGGCGGTGGCTCTGACCGCGATCTGAGGGGAGCTGACGATGAATGTGAAAGACAGAAATGTGCTCGTGATAGGTAGTGGTATCAGCGGTATCAATGCGGTGAGGCTTTTGTGCCATGAGGGCGCGAAGGTCTGTCTTTTCGATGCCAATGAGAAGCTCCTGCCGGATGATATCAGAAAGAAGGCAGATGAGGATATAGAGGTGTATGTGGGCTCCCTTCCCGAAGATGTGAAGGAGAGGTCCGAGACAGTGGTGCTGTCTCCCGGTGTGCCCACAGACAATCCTCTGGTGAATGAGCTTAGAGAGCTGGGGGCCCGGATCACCGGAGAGATCGAGCTGGCTTATACCTTCGCGAGGGGAGATCTGCTGGCGATCACAGGGACCAACGGCAAGACCACCACGACGAGTCTCGTGGGTGAGATATGCAGAAGACACACGGAAATGGTCGGCGGGCAGACTTTTGTCGTGGGCAATATAGGCTTTCCTTATACCGAGTCTGCGCTCAGGACTGCAGATGACAGCATCACCGTGGCAGAGATATCTTCCTTCCAGCTGGAGACCACGGATGAGTTCAGACCGAAGATATCGGCGATCCTCAATATCACCCCCGATCATCTGAACAGGCACCATACCATGGAGAACTATGTCAGCGTCAAGGAGCGTATAGCTCTGAGGCAGACTCCCGAGGATACCATAGTGCTGAACTACGACGATCCCTATACCAGGGATTTCGGAGAGAGGGCTGTCTGCAGGGTCGTTTACTTCACGAGAAAGGACGATTACAGGGGACATGAGAACGGGAGAGACTTCCTTCACATGGACGGGGATATGATAATGTACAACGATATGCCTGTCATAGATGTGAACGATATGCTCCTGATAGGCAGCCACAACTATGAGAACGTGATGGCTGCAGTGGGAATGACCTACGCATACGGCATACCCATGGAGACGATAGTGGATACCGTGCGCACCTTCAAAGCGGTGGAGCACAGGATAGAGTATGTGAAGACGGTCAGGGGAGTCGATTATTACAACGACTCCAAGGGGACCAATCCGGATGCCGCGATAAAGGGCATACAGGCCATGAAGAAGCCCACGATCCTCATCGGAGGGGGCTACGACAAGCAGTCGGCCTATGACGAGTGGATAGAGTCCTTTGACGGGAAGG
>DNLO01000160.1:0-457 GCA_003488445.1 Lachnospiraceae bacterium
TGACAAACTCCATGTTCGGATTGATCCCCGTGAGGTACTCAAGCTCCTGCTCCAGGCTCGCCGAGGCCACCAGCATGGTGACATCCGGCACCGGGAGCTCATCCATGGTATCCTTTCCCACATGATCCACTATGGTGACATTCTGGAGTCCGAAACGGTGGAGATTCTCCTCCAGGGTCTCCCTGTCACTCTCCCTGTATTCCACGGCGATGACCGTACCCTCTCCGCACATCATCGCAGCCTCCACGGCTATGGACTCACCCGATATGACGCAAAGGTTCCTGCTTTCATCTATCTGCATCTTGGAGAGGAGGATCGAACGTATCTCGGAGCCTACGTACTTCACGGATCCCGATGCGAACTTCCTGTTGTCCATACCGAATTTCACAGTACTCCTGGCGTTGGGGTTCAGCACTATCATTCCGGCGGATGCGTTTATCCCCCGGTCTATCATCTC
>DNLO01000160.1:572-3207 GCA_003488445.1 Lachnospiraceae bacterium
ACTTCGCACTCTCCGAGTCCCACATCCCACATCTTGTAGAAAATATCCTTGTGCCCAGCCTCGGTGAATACCAGCACACACCTGTGAGCCTCCACTGTAGGGATCAGGTTCTTGTTCTTTCTGGTGATATCGAGTATCTTTACATGCTCGAGATCGATGTCCGTATTCTCCGAGAAATACCGAAGCCATGACAAAATATGTGCATTTGTGAACATATTGCTTTCCATAAGATACCCCCTGTATTTATCTGCACTTCTCCAGCAGCTCTTCCCATTTCCTGTCTACGTATTCCTGCGCCGCCTCTATCGTCCATTCGTTGCCGCTCTTGAAGCAATGCGCGAATCTTCCCTGCTTCCTCATGAACTCCTCCACCGGAAGCTTTTTCTTCGGCTCGTAGGTGAGACGGTACTCTCCGTCCACCACCTCGTACAGAGGCCACACGCAGGTGTCTATGGCAGCCTTGCATATCTCCACGAGATCCTCCGCCGGATACTGCCAGCCTCTGGGGCAGGGTGTCAGCACATTCACGAAGGTCGGCCCCTCTGTGTATATGGCTCTTCTGGCCTTCTCATGGAAGTCCTTCATGGTACCGAAGAGAGTGGTCTGGGCCACATAGGGCGAGCCGTGGGATACGACTATCTGCGTCAGGTCCTTCTGTACCTGCTTCTTGCCCACAGACTCCGCTCCGGCAGGTGTGGTCGTGGCCGAAGCAAACCGCGGTGTAGCCGATGAGCGCTGGGTGCCCGTATTCATATAGGCATTGTTGTCGTAGCAGAAGTAAGTAAAATCATGACCTCTCTCCAGAGCCCCCGACAGTGACTGAAAGCCGATATCATAAGTGCCTCCGTCTCCTCCTATGGCGAGGATCTTGAACTTCGTGTCCGGGTCGATCCTCCCTCTTCTCCTCATGACATTGTACGCAGCCTCCACTCCCGATGCGGTAGCGGATGCGTTCTCAAAGGCCGTGTGTATGTAGGAATCCTCCCAGGCTGTATAGGGATACTGGAAGGAGGATACCTCAAGACATCCTGTCGCATTGCAGATCACTGCCTTGTCCTTCGGATCCACGGCTCTCATCATCGCCCTGCAGACTATGCCTGCACCGCACCCGGCGCACAGCCTGTGTCCCGCATGGAACCTCTCGGGCTTGTTCATTTCCTCTTTAAGATTATATGGCATTTGTCCTGACCCCCATATGACTGTAGACTGCTCCGACCTCACCGCTACGCGCGATCTTCTCCAGTCTCTCGTATACACTCTTCGCTGCTCCCACGGTGAAGTCCCTGCCTCCAAGGCCGTAGACTATGTCTATGAGATAAGGCCTCTCCTTGCAGTTTATGAGCGCCCCCGAGGTCTCGGCAAAAAGCGGTCCGCCGCAGCCCGAGAAGCCCTCGCTCTTATCCATCACCGCTACAGCCCTGCAGCCCTTTAAAGCCTCAGCCAGCTCCTCTCCGGGGAAGGGCCTGAACACTCTGATCTTCACAAGACCCGCCTTTATCCCGGCTTCTCTCAGCTCATCCACCGCAGCCTTTGCGGTACCCGCACTTGACCCCATGATGACCGTGGCGTACTCCGCATCCTCCATCCGGTAAGATTCGAACAGCCCGTAATGTCTGCCGAAGGTCTTTTCGAAGTCTGCCGCCACATCCAGGATCACCTGCTTCGCATTCTTCATCGCCTCGGCCTGTGCCACCCTCGCCTCCATATAGTAGGCTGATATCCCGTAGGGGCCCACTGCCAGCGGATTCTTTTTCTTTAAGAGATAATTCTCGGGGTGATACTGCCCGGCAAATCTCTTTACCGTCTCGTCATCCTCTATCTCTATGTTCTCTATGGCGTGAGAAGTGATGAAGCCGTCCTCGCACACCATGAGGGGCAGCCTTACAGAAGGGTGCTCTGCGATCCTGTGGGCACAAAGGTAATTGTCGTAGGCCTCCTGATTGTTCTCGGCATAGAGCTGTATGAACCCTGAGTCTCTCTCTGCCATGGAGTCCGAATAGTCGTGATTGATGTTTATGGGTCCCGTAAGTGCCCTGCAGGCTACTGCCAGGACCACAGGGAGCCTCGAGGAGGCAGCCACATAGAGGACCTCGTTCATAAATGACAGTCCCGCTGACGAGGTGGCCGTGACGGCCCTGCAGCCTGCGGCCTCCGCTCCCAGACAGGCTGAGAGTGCAGAGTGCTCGCTCTCCACACAGATGAACTCCGTATTCACCTTGCCGTCTGCCACATATCCCGCGAAGTACTGGGGTATCTCCGTCGAGGGAGTGATCGGGAACATGGCGAAGACATCAGGGTCTATCTGACGCATTGCCGTAGCTATGGCTTCGTTTCCCGAAAGTCTTTCTCTTATACTCATACTCTATCCCTCCGTCATCTCGATGGCATCAAACGGACATGCCTTGTAGCATATGCCGCAGCCCTTGCAGTGATCCAGATCGAATTCACCTCTCCTGCCGTCTGATACAGGTATGCTGGCATCCGGGCAGAAGGGTGCGCAGAGAAGACACTGCTTGCACTTCTCCTCGATCCATTTCGGAGTCTTCACTCTCCACTCTCCGGTCTTTGTGAGGACACTGGTGCCGGGTTCGTAGATCTCGCAGCCGACCGTCATGTCCTGCCAGGCTATGTTCTC
>DNLO01000111.1:0-258 GCA_003488445.1 Lachnospiraceae bacterium
GGGAAGAGGCCTCTATCACGGCATTTATCTCGTCCGGGATATCCGCTTTCGAGTTATGTAATCCAAGCAGATCTGCCAGCGGTTCAGGCGCCATCTGCTCTATCTCATGATTCTTGACAGCATGTATCGTCACCGCCGCCGCAGGATGACTGAAGCTTCCGGCAGAGATGTTCATATACAGTCCCGGTATCGAGATCAATACCGCTGTCACTATTAACATTAAGAGTAATCTGCACTTTTTCATAGTTATGTAAACAT
>DNLO01000111.1:403-10970 GCA_003488445.1 Lachnospiraceae bacterium
CCTATCCAGCTTCTGCCAAACCTCTTCATGAACCTGTCAAAGACCGGAGTGGCAAATATCGCTCCGCAAACCAGCAGAGCGGCCACACTGGCTATGTGATCCATATAATCCGAGCCGCCGTGGGCTCCGAACATTCTAGTTATGTAAACTAACGTATTCTCCACGCTTTCGGTGGCAAACAGCACCCAGCCCACCATCACCACGACGAGCGTATATATCCTCCCTACGAACCCGGGCAGCCTGTCCAGTACCTTTCCCAGCACGAGCCTCTCCAGCACCACGAAGCAGAAGTAATAGAGTCCCCACAGTATGAAGCTCCACTCCGCCCCGTGCCACAGACCGGTGATGAACCATACAACGAGCAGGTTTACATAAGTTCGAAGCTGGCCTTTCCTGTTGCCTCCCAGCGGTATATAGATATACTCTCTGAACCATCTGGTGAGGGTGATATGCCACCTGTTCCAGAAGTCTCTGACACTCACCGCCATGTAAGGGTGGTCGAAGTTTTCCGGAAGAGTGAAGCCAAGCATCCTTCCCAGTCCTATGGCCATAAGAGAGTATCCGGCGAAATCGAAATAAATCTGAAGCGTATAAGCCGCGGCTCCTATCCATGCGAAGATCGTGGAGATGTTCTCGTATCCTGCCGTGCCCACGTTGTCCCACACCGTCCCCAGATTATTCGCAAGCAGCACCTTCATGGACAGTCCTGTGATGAAGGGTCGGAGTCCCTCCTCTATATCCGTGATCTTCAGCACCCGGCTCTTCATGTCCAGAGCCACCTCTCTGTAGTTCACTATGGGCCCCGCTATGAGCTGGGGGAACATCAGGATATATGCACCCAGATCGATCAGCGATCTGTCATAGGGTATGCGCTTTTTGTAGACATCGGCTTCATAAGACAGGATCTGGAAGGTATAGAATGAAATGCCCAAAGGAAGCGCGATTTCAGGCACCGAAAGAGATGTGCCGGGGATCCTGTTTATGTTTCCGACTATGAATCCGAGATACTTGAAGACTATGAGGATACCGACATTGAATATTATGTCAACTATAAAGACCAGCCGTCTCGCAAGCTTTCCTTTCTGTCCTGACATGAATACGGCCAGCAGATAGTTCACCACCACCGATGCCGCGATCAGTATCACATACTTCGGCTCCCCGAAAGCATAGAAAACAATGCTCCCAAGCAGGAGCACGGCATTCTTCCATGTCCGCGGCACCAGATAGTATACCAGCAGGAACACCGGGAGAAACCTGAATATGAACTCCAAAGAACTAAATAACATTTATGTAAACCGCTCTCCGATCTTCTTTTCCGAAAGATCAGTTATTTCTTATTGCCTCAAGTGCCGAGAGCTTCATGGCTCTGCGGCTCGGGGCGAACCCCGCCCCCATGGACACCAGCACCGCGAATACTATGGATGCAAGATACATCCACGGCGGTATGATAGCTATCTGCATACCGGACACTTTGTTTATCACGGCGCATATTATCACCGAGATGATAAGTCCTATGGCCCCTCCGAAGAGTCCTATGATGCCCGCCTCTATCAGGAAGAGCTGCTGTATGTCGAAAAGCCCGCAACCCAGCACCTTCATCACACCGATCTCCTTTGTCCTCTCGTATATGGACATCATCATGGTGTTGGCTATACCTATGGCTGCCACCAGAAGGGATACCGCACCTATGCCTCCCAGCATGGCCTGCTGGCTCTTGGACTGCTGCTCCTGCTGGGCGATCCATTCGGTGTTACTGGTGGTCTGGAATCCCATATCCCCTATCGCATTCTGGACCTCGGTCACGTTCTCTATATCGTCCACGATGACTCGAAGAGAGCTGTAGAAGAGCTCCTTGTAGGGTTTGCCGTTCTTCCTGAGAGGCTGTCCCGGTATAGGCTTATTCTTGAAGACCTTCTTAAACATCCTCTCCAGTGCCTCTATGTCACAGTAGGTATTCCAGGAATACTCCTTATAATCATCCTGATCTCCGGCGAGGACACCTGCGGCAGGCACGATATACTTCTTCGGAGCCTGCGGCGCCTGCTGTGAACCGCCGTCCGCCGATCCCGTACCCGTGATCACCACTCCGCCGTCCGATCCGGCCACAGCGACTGCAGTTTCCGAAGACTGGCCCGATCCGCCCTTAGACGCTTCGTAGGCCTCCACATCAAATACAGTGAACATCTTATCGTTCATCAGATCTATATCCGGCAGCTTTCCTGTGCTCCAGTATATGGCGTTGCCCCGCAGATCCTGGAAGTCCTGCAGCACCATGTTGCCGTATACGAACTGAAGCTCCTCGCCTTCATTCGGCCATCCGCCCTCGGCGAATTCCCAGTTCATGTCGCGCAGCACATCCAGCGGCATCGCCCTGCCCCCGTACAGGCTGCTCATATAGGCTCCGGTCTGAATGATGGCCTGAAACTCCAGTATGGGATATACCTGCTCCACATGAGGTATACTGCTGATGGTCTCTATGGTATTGTCTGTAAGCTTGGTATCCAGCGGATCGGAGCTGCCGTCGGACTTTGACGACTGATCAGAGCCGGGCTGTCCTCCCTCCCGTACCTCTACGGTACGCAGTCCGCCGTATTCTTCGATCATCTTCATGCTCTCCTGCTTCATGCCTTCGCCGAGTCCCAGCATGATGATGATGGACGATATACCTATCATGACGCCCAGTATGGTCAGAAAGGTCCTCAGCTTTCTCTTCATGAGCGAGCCGAATGCCATGCCGAATTTATCAGTGAACCTCAATTCTCACCGCCGCCTTCTCCGGTGCTGTCACCGTTGTCTTTCCCGCCTGCACTTTCCTCATCCGAAGACTTATCAGAGCTCCCGGCCCCGTTTCCGTTCTTCCCGTGCACTGCTCTTTCAGCCGCTTCTTCCTCCTCGTCGATCTCTTCCAGGACAGCGGCAAGCTCATCCTCTTCAAGCTGTTTTTTCTTCTTTCGTATCAGCTTGATCACTACGGTCAGTATCACCGCGAGCAGCAGCACCGCTCCCACAGCGATCAGTACCTTCTGCCAGACCTTCAGCCCTGCTTCTTCCTCGGGCATGCTCTCTCCCGGCATCTCCTCCTCGACGATGGAAGACTGCTCCACCGACAGATTTATCGGTCTTGTGTCTTTCGTCACGTTTCCCGATTCGTCCTCATATGATATCTGGATCGGCACCGTGGCTCCGGGCATTTCCGAGTAGGCCATTCCGGTTAACATAACGTCAACGTTGCCTGTCGCACCGGGTGACAGGTTGCCTACATAAGCCAGTGCCGGCTGCAGCGAAGGATCCGATACGGTGACCTGCACGTTGTAAAGAGTGGTCTTTCCCGTATTGAATACCGAGAACATCAGATTACTCTGCTCACCTATGTCTATGACCGATGGCTCGCAGGTCGGGGTGGAAACGTCATATTTGGACACCTGCTTAACGGGTATGGATACGCTTCCTTTGCCGTCGTAGGGATTGGCCCTCTCGTCTTCATACTTCATGTCTATGGTCATCACATAGGGCTTTTGCTCCAGACCCGCCTTGGCCTCGAAGTCCATGGTGAGATCTGCAGTGCCCTCAGGTGGTATGCTCTCGATATAGAATGAATTCGAGCCCGAGGTGGGAAGGAAAGCCGCATAGCTCGCCTGTGTCTGTGATCCCTCCACCGTGGCCGTCAGGTCAAGCTGGACATTCTTGACCGTTACCTCTGACGATGTGTTCTCTATCACCAGGTTCAAAGTGAACTGCTCGCCCGAATAGATCTCCTTCGGCGTGGTGGAAAAGCCCTTCACTATCAGTCTGGGGGTCGAAAGTCTCTTGTCCTCATCACCGTCGACCGTACCGTTCTCCGGCAGCCCCACAGTCTTTACAAATACAGAGATGACGGTCGTATCCACTGCACAGGACGGATCGGTATATGTGATATCAAAGTCCAGCTTGTAATACCCGGTCTTTACATTTTCTCTGGTACGGAATGTCCAGGCACAGTTATATACCCTGTCTATATAGCTGGGCTGGGCATCCTCCCCCAAAAGAGTCCCGATCTTCAGGGTATATCCGGTATTATTGATCTCAAACGGGAAGTCGTCGGTCCTGACTCCGAGTCTCGGCGTCACTATGACATCCGAGATATTGTATTTGAACATATTGACGATCGGCAGCACCACCAGCACATCCTGACCGTGTGTCGCCACGGGTGTGACCCAGGTGTTGCCGGGCATCAGGAAGGGGTTGGTCGTAGTCGCTACGTTGTATCTCTCCCCCGATTCGGCAGCAGGCCCCTCGTATCCTCCTTCATTGTATGTGGAGCTGGGATTGGATGTTCCCGCCCCTGCCATCCCGGTATAAGAGTTGCTCTTGGCCGAGTTTATGTTCGTGGTCGTCGTGGTAGTTTCCGCGAGGCCCGTCACATCAAATAAGCCGCAGGATAAAATCGCCAGGAGGACCAGCAGTCCTGTCCGTTTCTTAAGTCTCTCCCGCAGACCTTTCATTTTATTCCATTTCCCGCAATCAATCTTCATATACTATCTCTCCATCAAGTATATGCACTCTCCTGTCGGCAAATCCCGCCAGGTTATTGTCATGGGTCACCATTACCAGCGTATTGCCCTGATCGTGCACCACCTCCTGCAGCAGGTGGAGCACCTCCAGTGTCGTCTTCGTATCCAGGTTTCCCGTGGGCTCATCCGCGAATATGATCTCCGGGCCGCTCACAAGTGCTCTGGCTATACCCACTCTCTGCTGCTGGCCTCCGCTCATCTGTGTCGGACGGTGCCTCATGTATTTCTCGAGGCCCACATTCTTCAGTATGACCTCGGCTTTCTTCCTTCTCACTCCGGCACTGACACCTCTGAAGGCCAGAGGCAGTGCCACATTCTCCACGGCATCGAACTGCGGCAGCAGGTCATATGCCTGAAAAATAAACCCCACATGGTCCCTGCGAAACCTCACGAGCTCGCCCTCCGACATCTTCTCTATATGCCGTCCGGCTATCACCACATCTCCTTTGGTGGGCCTGTCGAGGCCTGCCAGCATATTGAGCAGAGTGGACTTTCCGGATCCGGAGGTGCCTACTATCGCCACGAACTCTCCCTTGTTCACCTTCAGGTCCACACCGTTCAGAGCCCGTACCTTTTCCTCGCCGAGCCTGAATATCTTATACAGTTTCCTGGTCTCTATCACAGTCTCAGCCATGAGTCTCACAAGCCGTGCAAAAAAACAGCACAAAAAACAATGCCGCAGAGCACACCTCTGCGGCATATACTATATATCATTATGTAAACTTTTTCAAGGCTGTTTGTTACATTGCCTTGATCACATCAGTCCCGGCCTCAGATCAGAGGATACTTCTCCGTCAGGGTCTTTATCACCTCTCTTGCCTCAGCCACACCGGCTTCCTTCTGCAGCACCACCTTGGATATGGCATCTGCCACCCTGTCCATGTCGGAGGTAACGAAGCCTCTCGTGGTCACGGCAGGAGTGCCCAGTCTGATACCGCTGGTGACGAAGGGCTTCTGAGGGTCATTGGGTATGGTGTTCTTGTTTGCTGTGATATGAGCCTCATCAAGCAGAGCCTCTATCTCCTTGCCTGTCAGTCCCTGAGGCTCCAGATTGAGGAGCATCAGATGGTTGTCGGTGCCTCCGGACACGATGGAAAGACCTCTGTCCAAAAGCCCCTTTGCGAGAGCCTGAGCGTTGTCTACCACGCCCTTTGCGTATTCCTTGAAAGCAGGCTCCAGCGCCTCCTTGAAGCAGACTGCCTTGGCTGCTATCACGTGCATCAGAGGGCCTCCCTGTATACCCGGGAATATAGCCTTGTTGAAGTTGAACTTGTCGGCTGCCTCCTGATTGCAGAGGATGAGTCCTCCTCTGGGTCCTCTCAGAGTCTTGTGAGTGGTGGTGGTCACCACGTCGGCTATGCCTATGGGTGAAGGATGATAGCCTGTAGCAACGAGCCCGGCGATATGAGCCATATCCACCATCAGATAGGCACCGACCTCGTCGGCTATCTCCCTGAATTTGCCGAAATCTATGGTCCTGGCATATGCAGAGGCGCCGGCCACTATCACCTTGGGCCTGCACTCCTTCGCTATACGTCTCACTTCATCATAGTCAATGAATCCTTCATCATTCACACCGTAAGGGACACAGTGGAAATACTTGCCGGAGAAGTTGACCGGCGATCCGTGTGAGAGATGTCCGCCCTGATCCAGGTTCATGCCCATGAAGGTATCTCCCGGTGTCATCATCGCGAAGAACACTGCCATATTCGCCTGTGCTCCCGAGTGGGGCTGCACGTTGGCATAGTCACATCCGAAGAGCTTCTTTGCCCTGTCTCTCGCTATATCCTCCACTACGTCCACGCACTCGCATCCGCCGTAGTATCTCTTGCCGGGATATCCCTCTGCGTATTTATTCGTGAGCGGGCTTCCCATGGCAGCCATCACAGCCTTTGAAACCCAGTTCTCAGAGGCGATCAGCTCTATATGATCGTTCTGCCTCTTCTGCTCCGCCTCTATGGCATCCGCTATCTCGGGATCCACCGTTCTAAGTTCATCTATCGAATACATCATCTACCTCCGTTCGGATTTTAGAAACCAACCTTGCTATCATATCACAAGACAGGAACTAATTGAAGCCTACCAGCATCTGGGCTATCTTGTAGCCTCCTATGGCTATCTTGCGGCCTCCCTTCCCGTGCAGGTTCATGCTCTGTCCCAGCATGCTGTGCCTTATCACGAAGTACGTCAGGGTATCTTTGGATCTCAGATATTCCCACAGCTGCTTCTTCTTCGACAGAGATTCCGGATCCCCCGCCTTTATCAGGAATATCGAAGAAATGACCATCATGATCTCCAGATAATTCCTCATATACCTGCGCAGCTTGCCGTTCTCCACCTTCGTGTCCCTGAAATAGTCGATCATGAGCTTGGTGACGGTGATCTGCTGATCTATCCTGGATATCATCACGCTCTCGTTCACCGACTGGTCTTCCCTTCCGATGTAGTACCTGTAGAAATTCACGGGAAGATAATAAATGGTCTTCACATAGGGCAGAGGTTCGAACACATAGATATTATCCACGTAGAAGGTATGCTTCGGAAGCTCTATGCCGCATTTTCTGAGGAGTCTGGTACGGTATATCACCGAATGCATCAGGATATATCTGCCCTTCCTGAAGTGCTTCGTATCCTCCCAGGACACCAGCTCCTCCACGGGTACCGAGTTCTCATAGTGCATCACCTTCTTGCGCTTTGCCCCGTCCTTGTCATATACAAAGTTGCAGAGCATCATATCCAGCACGGTATCTCCGCCGGTGAGCTCTCTCAGCTTGTCCAGCACCTGCCTGTATGCATCCTTATCCACCCAGTCGTCGGAGTCTACCACCTTGAAGTACAGTCCCGAGGCATTCCTTATCCCGGTGTTCACGGCCTCGCCGTGTCCTCCGTTTGCCTGATGGATGGCCCGTACTATGCCGGGGTACTTTTCCTCATATTTGTCCGCTATGTCTGCGGTGAGATCTGTGGATCCGTCGTCTATTATCAGGATCTCCACCTCGTCTCCTCCGGGGAGCAGCGATTCGATGCATTTCCCCATGTATTCCTGCGAATTGTAGCAGGGTATGGCAAATGTCAGAAGCTTCAATTTCTCATCCTCTTTCCGTCGTATTGTATCTGCATTGTCAGATGATCCCTGATCAGATCTATGCTGTCCTCCTTCGATGCGCCTCCGGTGGCGAGTGAAAGGGAGGCCGCCATCAGCTGGACGCTCTTCTCATCTGCCCGTCCCTTCACTTCTTCCAGAATGCTGAGCTTATCCTCATACTCATCAGCATCCAGGAATCTCATCAGATCCTCATTTATCTTTTCCATTTATCACCTCGTTAATATGAAATTCAAAGCACGTACCTGCGTCCTACTTTGACGCGACCCCTATTATGAGCATCTCCACCGACACGCTGTCCTCTGCGAGTCCCAGCTTTATATCCCTGTCAGCCCTCACACATGCATCAAGTATACCTCTGATACGCGTTTTTGAATACTTTTTTGATTGGTTTACATATTTCCAGATGATGTTAGGAGCCACTCCCGCAGCGCTTGCTATCGCTGCATTATCCAGCTTTTTCTCGCTCATGTCCTTCGCTATCATCAGTATCCTGAAGTGCCTCTCCATGAGAGCCAGTATCCCGAAGGGGCTCTCCTTCTCCGAAAGCATATCATAATAGATGCCCACCGCCCTGTTCAGCTTCTTCTCAGCGATGGCATCTATCATCTGGAACACGGTAAAGGCAGGATTCCTGCTCACCACCGCGAGCACATCCTCACCTGTCACTGCCTCGCGCTCTCCCGCATAGGAGGATATCTTTTTGACCTCCATGTCCAGAGCCTGCATGTCGGATCCCACCCGGTCTATCAGCCCGTTCACGGTCTCCCTGCTCACCTTCTTGCCCTGGCGCTTGAAAGCCATAGCGACCCAGTCCGGGAGCTTGTCCACACCGTACTTTGCCGCCTCCACATCGTATCCGGCCTTTTTTGCGAGTCTGAAGGCCTTGTTCCTCTTGTCGACCTCACTCTCCTCGAAGATCAGCACCGTATCCTCGGCCGGCGACTCGATATATTCGGCTATCGCATCGGTCGCGCTCTTGAAAAAACCCGAGTCCTGTACGAGGATCACTCTTTTTTCCGCCATAAAGGGCAGGGTCACTGCCAGTGCCACCACCTCGTCCGGGTCGGTCTCCTTGCCGGAAAACTTCGCGAAGTTCAGAGTATCCTGCGGATCAGTCAGAGCCTTCCTCAGGGCGTTCCTGTAGTTCTCCCGGAGATACGCCTCCTCTCCGTATATCACATATACAGGCGCGAAGTCCCTTTTTTTAATGTCTTCCGATACGCTTCTCAAAGTTATGTAAACCTATGTTCAATCATCCCCTGCACTCTCTCCGGTCTCTTCAACCGCCGGTGCCTCGGGCTCCTTATACCCTGCCGGATCGAAATACTTCGTATACAGATTCACATGATCGTATATTGCCTTCCATCCGCCGTGTGCATATCCGGTACAGCAGATGTATCCCGTACCGTCATCAGCCGTACCGTAGCTCACGGCACAGTTCAGCGACTCCTTTACGAAGCCCGTCTTGCCGCACACCACCCTGCCTGTCTCCTGCTTGTCCTCTATCCGGCGCAGGAACCAGTTCGAGAGCATGATGCCGTCGGGATGATCATAGGTGGAGGACGTGGTGTATGTATGAGCCGAAAGAAACTCCAGACACAGCGGATCCTTTATGGCCTCGTTCATGATCACCGCCATATCCGCTGCCGTACTGTAGTGATTGTCGTCATATATTCCTATGCAGTTGGTGAAATGTGTGGAATCTGATATGCCGAGCTCCTCACACTTCTTGTTCATGAGAGCCACGAAGCTCTCCTGATCCCCCGCGATGTACTCTGCCAGTCCCATCGCAGCATCAGCTCCCGAAGGCAATATCGTGCCGTAGAAAAGATCTGCCACTCTGACGGTCTCTCCCTCGGAGAAGCCGACATTGGAGCAGCCGTGCTCATATGAGAAGGCCTCTATGGCCTGCGTGATGGTGAAGCGGTCATCCAGCTGCTTCGCGTCTGACAGCTGATCCGATGCCACGAGTACCGTCATCACCTTCGTCATCGATGCCGGATACATACGTGCATGGGGCTCCCTGGCAGTCAGCACCCTGTTCTCCGAAAGCGACACTATGATGGCATATCCGGAATCGATGCCTGCAGACGCCGCCTCGGTCTTATCATCAGGTGTGACATTAAGTACATCCTGTCCCAGCCCGGTGACCTCACCCCTGTCTATGGCCAGCTGGGCAAGCTCTTCATCCGTGAGTGCTTTCATGGCAGGGTCCGCCGCATCAGCCGAGACCCCCTCGATCAGGTCACTGTCCTCGCTGTAGAGCAGGTTTCTGGGGTCCTCTCCGGCATCAGTTTGAGTTATGTCAACCTCTTCGACCCGGCTCACTCCGCCGTCTCCGGCAGGCTCCGCCTTGGCTTTTTTCGTCACGGCGAGTCCGTGTATCAAAAAAACGACGCCGGCTATCACTGCCAAAAAACTTCCGCCGGCTATCGCCATATACTTTTTTATCTTTTTTTCTCTCTCCCGCTGCTGCCTGGCATGCTCCGCCCTTCTCGCAGCGCGCGCTTTGCGGCGCTCCTCGAACTCGGCAGTCTCGCGGTCAATGTAGATATTGTCCATTTATGTAAACCTGGGTATGATTTATGTTAACCCAACATCTATGGCAGCACAAAAACTGTCCCCGGATAGATGAGATCGGGGTTGTCTCCGATCACATCCCTGTTGGCCTCATATATCTTAATATAGTCAATTCCGCTGCCATAGCGGGCTTTGGCGATATTCCACAGACAGTCACCCTGCACAACAGTGTATAAGTCACCCGATATTCCCGGATCCGATGCTGCTTCTTCCTTATTATCCGTATCGTTTCCTTTATCTATATCTTGATCTCTGTCGTTTTTCTGTATCCGGGCTGTTTTATTCGTATCGTCTTCTTTATCGGTCACGTTTTCAGACTTCTCTGCAGCCG
>DNLO01000014.1:0-3963 GCA_003488445.1 Lachnospiraceae bacterium
GTAGGCTCTCGACAGTCTGGTGATGGAGTCCAGCAGTATGATGACATCTCTTCTCGATTCCACCAGTCGTCTTGCCCTCTCTATGACCATCTCGGATACTCTCTTGTGGTGCTCGGGCAGCTCGTCGAAGGTGGAGTATATCACCTCCACATTGTCTCCCTGTATCGACTCCTTGATATCCGTGACCTCCTCGGGTCTTTCGTCTATCAGCAGGATGATGAGATGCATCTCGGGGTTCGCCTTTGTCACTGCCTTGGCCACAGCCTTGAGCAGCGTGGTCTTTCCTGCTTTCGGAGGAGATACGATCATTCCTCTCTGTCCCTTTCCTATGGGGCTTATGAGGTCCATGATGCGCATCGCTATGTTATTGTTTCCCGCCTCGAGATGTATCCTCTCGTTCGGGAATATAGGCGTCATATCCTCGAAATTATATCTCTTGGCCGCTTCCGAGGGATGCATGCCGTTTATGCTCTTCACATAGAGCAGAGCGGAGAATTTCTCATTGCCGGTCTTCACCCTGGTGTTTCCGACTATGATGTCTCCGGTCTTGAGATTGAACCTTCTGATCTGGCTGGGTGCCACATAGACATCGTTCTCACCCGGCAGATAGTTCTCACACCTGATGAAACCGTAGCCGTCCGACATGACCTCCAGTATCCCGTTGGCGACTATGCCGGAGTCCAGCATCTCCTTTTCTTCGGGCAGCGCCTCGGCACCGTCCTGTCCGTGCTCTTCTCCCTTCGCCTCTTCCTGCTTATCGGCCGGCTTTCCGCTGCCCTCGGCAGTGTGACTCTCGGGCTTCTTCTCTGCTGCCGTATTGTCCTTGCCGCCCTTTTCGTTCTGCTCTATCAGCAGGTCTATGAGCTCCGCCTTCTTCATGGTAGACGTGCCCTTCAGCCCCTGTGATTTAGCCAGTTCCCTGAGCTGTGCCAATGGCAGAGTTTCGAGTTTTTCTCTCATTGATTTCCTTTCCTCATCATCTTTATTCTGTAGTATAAATACTTTCGGTTCTCTTCTTTATTCTTGGGTTTCTTCCACGAATATGCGTATATGATCCGGAATTGAAATTAAGACACAAGTATGATACAACGAAGAAATGAATAATGCAAGCACTACATTTCTTTCATTTCATTCCACCGGAGAGTTCGGCAGAGGCTACTATCGGAGCCACTGCGGTCCCACCGCCATCACCAATCTGATCATTTCCGCAAGGCAGGAGACCGAAGGGCGGCAGCTTGCTCCCGGGGAATGTCAGGAGATCTTCGAGTCCGTAGCTTCATACGGCAGACGCATGCTCATCTACAACAGAAAGCACGGCACCACCGACCTTCTCCTGGGCTTCTACGTCAGGGCAGCCTTCAGGAACAACGATATCAATATACTCCGCCCCGGCAGGCGCTATACCCTCGGGGCGTCCAATGCACGCAAGGTACTCTCCCGCGGCAGCTATATGCTGCTGGAGGTGTTCGGCCATCCGAAGTACGGCTGGCACCAGATGCTGATCTACGGCACGGATGATGAGGGCCGCTTCATCGCTGCGGACGGACTTGAAAAGGCCCCCGTCCGTCTCACCGATGATGAGATAGGCAGAGGCCTCTTCCTTGAGATCAGGCATTCCTGATGCCTGTCAGTTGCGTTCCTTTATGTTCCTGATGGGGATGTTTGCATAGAGAGCAGGTCCGGTCTTCTCTTCGGGGTTCTCACCCTCCGACTGGGTTATCTTGATGTCCAGTCCCTCTCTGTCGATCTCCACATATTTTGAGAGCACTTCTATGATGTCGTTCTTGATCCTCTCCATTATCTCAGGCGAACAGGATGAACGGTCCGAGACAAGCACCAGCTTCAGTCTGTCTTTTGCTGTCTCACCGGAAGACTTCTTTCTGAAAAAATCACTGAATACCATATCCGCCTCCTATCAGTTCTTGCCGAAAAGCTTTGCGAAAAAGCCTTTCTTCTTTTTGAGATCCAGGTAGGGGACATCCTCACCCATCACCCTGTGACAGATATTGATATAAGCCTGTCCCGCCAGTGACTCATCACCCGCGAGCGGCTCACCGTTGTTGGTAGCTACCACGATCTGCTCGTCATCGGGTACCACTCCGATAAGAGAGACGCCCAGCACCTCTACCACGTCATCGGCACTCATCATATCTCCGCGCTCCACCATGTCGGTGCGCAGCCTGTTGACTATGAGCCTCACATCCTCCAGCTCGTTGGCCTCCAGCAGACCTATGATACGGTCGGCATCTCTTACCGCAGACACCTCGGGGGTGGTCACGATCAGCGCCCTGTCCGCACCTGCTATCGCATTCTTGAATCCCTGCTCGATACCTGCGGGAGAATCCATGATGACGTAGTCGAATTCCTTCTTCAGCTCCTCTGCCACCTCTGCCATCTGCTCGGGAGTGACGGCGGACTTGTCTCTCGTCTGAGCTGCAGGCAGCAGACACAGTCCTTCGTATCTCTTGTCCTTGATGAGAGCCTGCTTCAGCTTGCAGTTGCCCTCCACCACATCCACGACATTGTAGACGATCCTGTTCTCAAGCCCCAGTACCACGTCCAGATTGCGGAGTCCTATATCCGTATCTACGAGCACCACCTTCTTTCCGAGCTTTGCCAGCCCGGTACCGATATTGGCTGTGGTAGTGGTCTTGCCGACTCCTCCTTTTCCTGATGTGATGACGATTACTTCACCCATGTTCTCCTCCAGTACTACTCCGTTGTCTTTGTTGCCTCATCAGATGCATCCTTCTGCTCTGATGCCTTTATCGCGTTCTTTTTCTTTTTATAGAACTTATTCTTCTTTACCAGATCACTGTCCAGATCCGTGATCACTATATGTCCGTCCGATATCAGTGCCACCTCCGGAGACGAAGGCGCATCCTTCTTATTGAAGAGCCCTCTCTTCTGCTTGGGTGCACTGTCTGCCGCTATGGCCATGGCATCGGATATGCGAAGCTGTATGGGATTCATATCGAGTGCGAAGATGAAGGCATCCGGATCCCCGTATGCTCCGGCATCCGCATTTCCCTGCAGCGATCCAAGCACGAAGACACATCCCCCTGCCGTGACGGTAGCTCCGGGCTTCACATCTCCTATCACCATCACGCTGCCTGCAGATTCTATATTGGCGCCGGATCTCAGATTTCCCATGTAGACTCTGCAGTTAGCAGGATCTACCGCAGCATGCAGGTTCTCTATGGTCTCCTCCATCACTGCTCTTTCTCTCTTGAGCTTCTCCAGCTCCTTCTCATGTCCGGGGTCGTCCCCCAGTATCGACTGGAACTTCTTATCCAGATCCTGATTCTCCAGGACCACTCCCTCGCACTTGACCTTGGTGTTTTCTGCCAGAAGTTTCAGTATCTGAGCTGCCTCAGTCTGCTCTATCTTTCTTCCCTCTATAGAGAGTATAAGATGCTTGTTGCCGAAGAAGTCCGCCGTATTCTTGAATTTTTCCTCTACCTGAGTGAGCAGCTCGTCGAAATCCCCCGTCTCCGGAAGTCTCAGAACGATACCTGATTTCACACCTTTCAGCGTAACCTTATCCGCCATTTTCTCTCCTTAAGACAAAAAACCACAGCCCTAATATCTTACACCAATAAAGGGACAATTCCAATGCCCCACATATTGATGCCGTACCGGGCTGCGGTCACCATATCTATGATTGTTTCAGTGCGTATCTCCCAGGACTTTTTTCGCATGAGCCAGACGCTCATCGCTCGGGGGGTCCACATCCTCCAGCTGGTAGGGTATGCCCAGCTCCTTCCATTTGTGGACACCAAGCGTATGGTAAGGCAGCACATCCACTCTCTCCACGTTCTTCAGTGTACCGATGAACTCCGCAGTCTTGTCCAGATACTCGTCCACATCCGTGATGCCGGGCACCAGCACATGCCTTATCCACACAGGCTTGCCGATATCCGAAAGATACCGGGCGCAGTCAAGTATGTTCGCGTTGTCATG
>DNLO01000014.1:4110-5525 GCA_003488445.1 Lachnospiraceae bacterium
TTGCCGAAGAAAGGCTGCTCTCTGGTAAAGGGCTGCGCCGAAGTGTCGAGACAGGTATTTATCCCTCTCTCCTTCGCCTTTTTGAAGAGCTCCAGCAGGAAATCCATCTGCAGCAGCGCCTCCCCTCCGGACACGGTGATGCCCCCGTCCTGTCTCCAGTAAGACCTGTATCTCTCCGCCTTGTCCAGCAGCTCATCCGGTTCCATGAACTGGGTACACCGGGACCTGTCCCAGGTGTCCACGTTATGGCAGTACTTACACCTCATGTTACATCCGTAGAGGAAGATGATGTATCTGATCCCCGGTCCGTCTACCGAACCGAACGACTCAAGTGAATGTATGGCTCCCTGCATACTGCAGATCTCCTTTCTGTCAAAAAGCCCGGGGCTGTATAAAAGCCCCGGGCCTGCTTCGTTGCTTCGCTACGCTAAAGCCACGCAACCTCTCATGTCAGCACATATACGCCCGTAAATGTGCGTATACGGCTTCCCATGGAGATAGGCTTTATTACAGCCTCTTATGGCAGGTACGTGCGATAACGTCGTCCTGCTGCTCCTTGGTCAGGCTGATGAACTTGACCGCATATCCGGATACACGGATCGTGAAGTTAGCATACTCGGGCTTCTCAGGATGTGCCTGGCAGTCGAGCAGCTTCTCTGTACCGAACACGTTGACGTTGAGGTGATGTGCACCGTTGTCGAAGTATCCGTCCATAGCAGAGACAAGCTTCTCAGCTCTCTCCTTGTCATCATGGCCGAGCGCATCGGGGCTCATGGTCTGGGTATTTGAGATACCGTCCAGTGAGTACTCGTAAGGGATCTTTGCCACTGAGTTCAGTGAAGCAAGGAGACCGCTCTGCTCTGCACCGTATGAAGGTGAAGCACCGGGAGCGAAAGGCTTGTATGCCTCTCTTCCGTCAGGTGTAGCACCTGTAGCCTTACCATAGACCACGTTGGATGTGATCGTAAGGATGGATGTCGTAGGCTCTGAGTTCCTGTATGTGTGATACTTCTTCACCTTTGTGATGAAGGTCTTCAGCAGCCATACACCGATCTCGTCAGCTCTGTCATCGTCGTTACCGTACTTAGGGAAGTCTCCCTCTGTCTCGAATCCTGTAGCAAGGCCGAACTCATCACGGAGCACCTTTACCTTTGCATACTTGATGGCTGACAGTGAATCTATAACGTGTGAGAAGCCTGCGATACCTGTAGCGAATGTCCTTCTCAGGTCGGTATCGATGAGGGCCATCTCAGCTGCCTCATAGTAGTACTTGTCATGCATGTAGTGGATCAGGTTCAGGATGTTGACATACAGACCTGCGAGCCAGTCGAGCATGATGTCATACTTGTGCATGACCTCATCATAGTCAAGATACTCTGAGGTGATGGGTGCCAGCTCGGGACCGCACTGCATGG
>DNLO01000198.1 GCA_003488445.1 Lachnospiraceae bacterium
CGCCCGGGACTTAAAATCCCGTGGGTAGTAATACCCGTACCGGTTCGATCCCGGTCACCGGCAGCACACCGCAGATCCTGTATCGTATCGATCCGGGATCTGCGGTTTTATTCTGCTTCCGTATTCCTGGATCTGGCGAGAGTGAAGATGAACTCCGACCCCACGCCTTCTGTAGATATCACGTTTATATTCTGTCCGTGAGCCAGCAGTATCTCCTTGGCGATGGCGAGTCCCAGACCGGTCCCCTTCTTGTCTTTTCCACGTGACAGGTCCGTCTTGTAGAAACGGTCGAACACCAGCTTCTGCGAATCGGCGGGGATGCCTATACCGGAATCCTTTACCGAAACGAATACGATATCTCCCTTTTCGGTAGTTTCGATCTTGATGATGGAATTCCTGTGGGAAAACTTGATGGCATTGTCGGTAAGGTTGGCTATGACCTGCTGTATCTTGCCCATATCCGCAGAGACAAAGAGCTTCTCTCCGGAGAGGATCAGCTCTATGGAGATCTTCTTCTCGCTGCATAGGACATCAAAGGTCTCGCATATCTGCCTTATGGCGGCGTTTATGTCGAAATCCGATATGGTCAGCACCATTCCCTTGCTGCTCAGCGAGTTCAGTTCCAAAAGCCCGTTGGTGAGCTTTGTCAGTCTGTCTGTCTCATTGAGCACCACGTGCAGGTATTTCTCGTGCATCTCGGGGGGGATGGTCCCGTCTATCATCGCATTCAGATACCCGTTGATAGAGGTGAGGGGTGATCTGAAGTCATGAGATACATTTGCGATGAACTTCTTCTGGTTGTCTTCCGAGCGCCCTATCTCGGATGCCATGTAATGAAGCGTCCCGGCGAGATAGCCTATCTCATCGCGTCCGTGTACATCCGGATCGTAATCGTAGTTTCCTTTGGCATACTCCTCGGCAGCCTTGGTGATGTGCCGTACAGGGCGGTATACGGCAAAGGTGAAGACTACCATCACTGACAGGGAGAAGAGATACATGAAGAGCATGGTGATATAGGAAATGTCCAGAAGACGGTCCCTGGAGGCATACAGATCCGACATGGGCATCTGGATCACCACGTAGCCCCGGACACTGTATCTGCTGGTGATGGGGTAGAATACAGATAGATACTCTTCATCATAGGTGCCGTAGAAATCGCTGACCAGATAATACGAGCCTATGGCAGCGGGATCGAAGTCGGAGAATACGACATCCTCCGAAGATCTGCTGTCCAGGATCTGCCTCCCGTCCACATCTATCACTCTGATATCAGCGGAGATATATGTATCGATGGCCTTCAGCTGACCGAGAGCATTCTGCCTCGCTTCCATTCCCTTGTATATATCATTTCCGTATGTGGTAGCGACGAGACGGCTCTCCCTGTACAGAGATTCTGCTCTGGTGCGGGTGAGATCGTTCAGGATCATCCTGCTGTTTACCGAGGAGATGATGATGAAGGAAAGCAGGAAGAAGACCAGGTAGGCAAGTATGAGCTTGATATAGAGGGTGCGGTGGAGCTTCATAGCGTCTCGAACTTGTATCCTATTCCCCATACGGTGGCGATCCGCCATGAGTCATGGTCGTTTATCTTCTCGCGCAGTCTCTTGATGTGCACATCCACGGTGTTGGTGTTGCCCAGATATTCATAGCCCCAGATATTATCGAGGAGCTGTTCTCTGGTAAAGACCTGATTGGGAGAGGAGGCCAGGAAATAGAGCAGCTCCAGCTCCTTTGGAGGCATATCTATGGTCTGACCGTTGTATACCACGGAGTAGTTGGTGAGATTGATGGAGAGGTCCGGATAGTCGACCTTCTTGACAGAGACTTCCGGCTTCTCCGGCGCGGCCGGTCTGTATCTGCGGAGCACAGCCTTCACCCGGGCTACCAGCTCCTTTGAATCAAAGGGCTTTTCCATATAGTCATCGGCACCCAGCTCCAGCCCCAATACCTTGTCGAACACCTCGCCCTTTGCAGACAGCATGATGATGGGTGTCTGGCTTTTGGCACGGATCTCACGGCATACCTGATAGCCGTCTATGCCGGGCAGCATCAGATCCAGGAGGATGAGATCGGGAACGAAGATATCGAAAGCGGTGAGAGCAGACTCCCCGTCGTGCTCGATACGGGTGTCAAAGCACTCCTTGGTCAGATACAGAGAGATAAGCTCCGCTATATTCTCGTCATCATCTACTATCAGGATCTTCTGTTTGCTGGTCATATCATAGTCCTCACTTACTTGAAAACCGCTATAGTCACACCGGCATCACCTTCGCCGTATTCACCTGTACGGAAGGATTTCACGTATTTTGTTTTTTTAAGCTCTCTCTGGACGGCTTCCCGGAGCTTGCCGGTCCCCTTTCCGTGGACGATACGGACTTCGGCCAGGTTGGACATATAAGCATCATCGAGATAGTCTGCCATTTTGGCCAGCCCCTCATCCACCGTACAGCCGATTATGTTCAGCTCCGTGGATATGGTCCGGGCATGAGAAAGACTCATGCGCTTTCCGGCACCGGGATCCTTCCTGCTCTTCTTTTCCTTATCTTCGGCAGGTATCAGGTCGGACACGTTTGTTTTGTAGTTGATTATACCACAGAGCACCGACAGATTACCCTTGTCGTCGGGCAGGGATGTGACGCTGCCTTTGAATCCGGAGGAGACGATCTCTACTTCCATACCGATGGTGATATCTTTGATATCCATGCCGGAGTGCCGGCGCTTTTCGGAGGCGGCTTCCTGACGCTCCATGCCTCGACGCAGCATGGCACGGTCTGCCTCGAGCTTTTTTACTCCCTCGTGGTCGATCGCCTTACCGTATTTGTTTATATCCCGAAGTACGGCATCTGCCTGAAGCTTGGCATCCGCGAGGATGTCGGAGGCTTCCTTCTTTGCCTTTTCTATTATCCTGTCATGCTCGCGGTTCAGCTTGTCATGGGCACGGTCGAGCTCTTCCCTGAGACTGGAGGTCTTCTTCCTCTCCTCATCAGCCTCGGCACGGAGTTTTACCAGCTCCTGCCTCGCATCGTCCAGCCTGCCCACGACAGTGTCGAATTCCCTGTCAGACTCATCCATGCGCCGTCCGGCTTCTTCGATCACATATTCCGGAAGCCCCAGCTTCCTGGATATGGCAAAAGCATTGCTCTTTCCGGGGATACCTATCAGCAGATGATATGTGGGAGAAAGCGTGTCCACATCAAATTCGCAGCTGGCGTTCTCTATACCCGGAGTGCTCATGGCATATATCTTGAGCTCGGAATAGTGGGTGGTAGCCATGGAGCGGATACCTCTCACATGCAGGAAGTTGAGGATGGACATGGCAAGCGCGGCGCCTTCCTCCGGATCTGTACCTGCTCCCAGCTCATCGAACAGACAAAGCGACTGTTTCGTGCATTTTTTCAGGATCTCGACGATATTCGCCATATGCGCGGAAAAGGTGGACAGCGACTGCTCTATACTCTGCTCATCACCGATATCCGCGTAGATCTCGGAGAAAAAACCGAGGGAGGAACCCTCCGACGCGGGTATGAAGAGACCCGAAAGCCCCATGAGCTCCAGCAGTCCCACGGTCTTCAGAGTGACAGTCTTGCCTCCCGTGTTGGGGCCTGTGATGATCAGCTGGTCGAACCCGTCGCCCAGACTGATATCTATCGGGACGACCTTCTTTGGGTCGATGAGGGGATGTCTCGCCTCGTGGAGATCTATGACAGGGTCCTCCGACAGGGCAGGTCTGAAGGCCTTCATGTCCAGAGCCAGCTTCGCCCGTGCGAAGATATGATCGAGCGAGACCATCACGTCTATGTCGGCAAGGAGCTGCTCTGCATTCTCCCCGACTCCTGCACTCAGCTGCTGCAGGATGATCTGTATCTCCTGCTTTTCCTTAAGCTGCAGCTCACGTATCTCGTTGTTGAGCTTTACTGCGGCAGCAGGCTCTATGAAAAGGGTGGAGCCTGTAGAAGATGAATCGTGCACCATGCCCGGGACCTGGTTCTTGTACTCTGCCCTGACAGGGAGTACGAAACGGCCGGCACGCTGTGTCACCACCGGTTCCATCAGATATGACTGATGGCTGCCCTGTACCATGGAGTTCAGTTCACTCCGTATGCGGTCCTGAGCCGTTCTTATCCCGCGCCGGACACTCTTCAGAGAGGGAGAGGCATCGTCCGCTATCTCGTCTTCAGACAGGATGCATCTTCTTATCTCACGGGAAAGTGATGTCAGAGGATCCAGGCATTCGAACATGTCGCTAAGAGAGTCGGGTGTCTCTTCGAAACGTTCCTTCATCCCGTAGGAGCGTATGGCATCGGTGGCCTCCAGAGAGGAGGCGATGTCCATGAGCTCTGCCGGGCTGAGGGTGTATTCACGGCCGGTGGATATGACAGAACGCCTGATATCCCGCAGGGATCCGAAGGAGGGCTGACCGTCGGCAAACACGCGCCCCACGGCATCCGCCGTTTCCTGAAGGCGTTTCTCTGCTTCCGCTGTGGAACGCAGAGGATGCGTGTCGAGACATTTTTCCTTTGCCTCGCGTGAAGCCGCACAGGCAGCCAGACGGTCCAGTATCTTATGAAATTCGAGTCTGTCGGTCACTTGTCTGTTCATGGGATACAAAAGAGCAAAAAAACATCATATGGTGTATAATCAAAAAACAGTATATATAATTTTGGCTTAAATTGCCATCATCAGGTATGCGGACAGATGTCATCCGATTTTATTAAAGAGAAGATAAAAGACAAGCCCATAGATAAAAAGAAACTGGCAAAGAAACTCGGTTATACCGTACTGATAGCGATAGTATTCGGAGCCGTATCGGCTCTTGTCTTCGGCCTGGTATATTCCCGTGTCAGAAAGGAAGAGGCACCGGAGGTGAAGGAGGTGGAGCTGTCCGGACCGGAAAGTCTCTCCGTTTCCGATGACGAGATGCTCTCCGGAGACGAGATACCTTCAGACGAGGACTCGGTCTCCGTAGGATATGCCCCCAGCCTGTCCGCCGATGAGGCGGGTGGCGATACGGTGTCTGCCGATGCTGCATCGGAGAGTGAGAACAGTGCGGCGCAGACCATCGTCAACAATATCACCAACAAACTGGATCTGACGCCGGAAAGCTATGCCAAGCTCCACCGCAGACTGCATGATGTGGCACTGGATGCGGAGAGATCCATCGTCACGGTCACCGGGACCACGACAGATACGGACTGGTTTGAGAATACTTTCGAGAACGGCAATTCCACGGCAGGAGTGATAATAGCCGATAACGGGAGACAGCTGCTGGTTCTGACAGACAGCAGGGTGACCGAAAATGCCGATGAGATATCGGTCAGATTCGCGGACGGGACCACAGCCAAGGCAAAGATCATAAAGACAGATCCGGACACATCTCTGCAGGTGGTGGGGATAGAGCTGACGGATATCGGTGATGAGACTAAGCGTCAGATAGAGAGTGCCAGTCTGGGATCCACCACATATGCATCCACTGTAGGCACACCGGTGATCGCGATCGGTTCTCCGCTGGGCTTCCTCGGCTCCGAGGGATACGGGCTGATCACCTCCATGTCGCAGGAGGAAGAGATGAGCGATTTCAACGTTCACCTGCTGACTACCGATATCTTCGGATCGGAAAATGCATCCGGTGTGGTGATAGATTACAACGGTAAAGTGATGGGCGTGATCACGACGGGATATCAGCCGAAGGACACGTCAAATCTCATAACCACTTATTCCATTTCGGACATAAAGGATGTGATAGAGAACCTGGCCAACGGAAAGGACAGACCCTATCTCGGGGTCGTCGGGACCAGTGTGACCGAGGAGGCGGCAGCCGCGCATGATATGCCCAAGGGAGCCTATGTCATAAACGTGGATGCCGATTCGCCTGCCATGAAGGCAGGTATCCAGAGCGGGGACGTGATCACCAGGATAGGGACTCAGATCATTACGGATTATTCCGACTATACCAAGGCACTGACAGAGCTGGCTCCGGAGATAGAGACCGTCGTGACCGTACAGAGGTTTTCGCGGGGTGACTACACCGAGCTGACCTTCGAGACAGAGCTGTCGAAGAGATGAGCCGATCATCAGGCAGGAGAACAGAACGTGAAATACTTGAATGAATTTGCAGAGGGAGATCGCATATCCGGAGTATATCTGTGCAAAAAGGCAGCTACTCTCACGACCAAAAACGGCAAAGAGTATATGAGCCTCACGCTCATGGACAAGACAGCGAACACGGATGCCAAGATATGGGAGCCGAACTCCGATGCCATAGGAGATTTTGACGAGCTCGACTATATCGATGTTCAGGGAGATGTGACCGTGTTCAACGGGGCGATCCAGGTGAATATCAGACGGCTCAGAAGAGCCGATGACGGAGAATACGACCCCTCCGACTACCTGCCGATGTCTCCTTACGATGCCGAAGGGATGTATACTCAGCTGAAGAATGTGGTTGAAACGGTGAAGAATCCCTTTCTGAACCGGCTTCTTAAGAGCTTTTTCATCGAGGATGCAGCTTTTGTCGATTCTTTCAGGAAAAACTCGGCAGCAAAGACGGTCCATCACGGATTCGTGGGAGGTCTGATCCAGCATACATTGGCTGTCACGAGGCTGTGCAAGTTTTATACGAAGGCTTATCCCGTACTCGACCATGATCTGCTCATATCTGCAGCCCTGCTGCATGATATCGGCAAGGTAAGAGAGCTGACCAGATTTCCGGAGAATGATTATTCCGATGACGGACAGCTGCTGGGACATATATATATGGGAGCCGAGATGGTGGCGGAGAGAGTGAGGCAGATAGAGGGATTTCCCCCGAAGCTTTTGTCTGAGCTGCAGCACTGTATACTGGCGCATCACGGAGAGCTGGAGTACGGATCTCCCAAGACGCCGGAGCTGATAGAGGCCTATGCCCTGCATATGGCGGACAATACAGATGCCAAGATGGAGACCTTTACAGAGGCCCTGAACGGCAAGGATGCGGATAAATGGCTCGGGGTAAACAGGCCTCTGGGAGCCAATATCAGAAGGACATCCGTATGGACGGAGTCAGGTGCGGCAGATGAATAAGAATGATATCCTGAAGGGGCTCGAGATACGGGCCCTTTCTTCAGATGGATCCGGTATAGCCAAGCCCGAAGGGTTCCCGATATTCATCAAGGATACCCTCCCTGAAGATGTGGTCACGGCAAAGATCATCAAAGTAAAAAAGGATATGGCCTATGCCAGGATGCTGTCGGTGGATCAGGCATCCCCGGACAGGGTCGCGGCAAGGTGTGCCGTGGCGAGACCCTGCGGGGGCTGTGCGATACAGGAGCTGGCCTATGATAAGCAGCTGGCGTTCAAAGATGACAAGGTATACAACTGTCTGCTCAGGATCGGAGGCATACCGGCAAAGATCCTCGATGCAGCTCACGAGGCGCCTCTCGGTATGGATAAGCCCTGGAGATACAGAAACAAGGCGCAGTACCCGATAGGAAAGGACAGGGACGGACGGATCATAACGGGATTTTATGCGGGGCGTACGCATCACATTGTCGAGACGGAAGAGTGCTTCCTGAACCCGCCGGAGTTTGCGGCGATACTCAGGACCTTCATCAGATTCTGTGAAGAGAACCGGATGGAGCCATACGACGAGAGCACAGGAAGAGGACAGGTACGGCATTTGGTGATAAGAAAAGCCTTTGGTACCGGACAGCTCATGATAATGCCGGTGATCCGGAGTATGAAGAAGCTGGATGCTAAAACCAGGGAGGCTTTGAAGGAGGCACTCGTAGGGATACCGGACCTCGCGACCGTGGTGCTGAACGAGAATCCCGACAAGACAAACGTGATACTCGGGAAAGAGACAGAAATACTCTATGGTCCCGGATATATAGAAGACAGGCTGGGAGAGCTCACATTTCGCATAGGCCCCTTATCCTTCTATCAGGTGAACTCCGCACAGGCACTCCGTCTGTATGAGAAAGCCATGGAATATGCTGCTCTCACGGGAAAGGAAAGAGTATATGATCTCTGCTGCGGGATAGGCACCATATCACTTTTCGCCGCGAAAAGGGCCGCACATGTGTCCGGCATAGAGGCGGTGCCGGAGGCGATAGAAGATGCCAGGGTCAATGCCTCGATAAACGGTATATCGAATGTGAGCTTTACCGCAGCCAGGGTTGAAGCCTATCTGAAGGAGAACGCCGGTATTAAAGCGGA
>DNLO01000226.1:0-5537 GCA_003488445.1 Lachnospiraceae bacterium
TCCTCGTTATGCACATAGGAATTCACCACATCCTTGTAGTTCAGGATGGCGGAGTTCATGTTCCTTACATTCTCTCTCTGCTTCCTGTACAGGATATAGGCCTTGGCTACTTCCGTGAAGCCCGCCTGATTCAGCACCTTCTCCACGGAGTCCTGTATGTCCTCCACTCCTATGGCATCGTTTACGATCTTGTCTTCAAAGTCTGCCGTGACCCTCAGTGCCAGCAGATCGATGATGTCACTGTTGTACTGCTTCTCGCATGCCACGAAAGCCTTTATTATCGCATCATTGATCTTCGAGATATCGAAGTCGGTCTTCTTGCCGTCTCTTTTTAATACATAAAACATTCCGCTGCTCACCTCGTGGAAAGAAATTCGTTTTCTCTTTGTGCTTCCTGATCGTCAGGATACTTCTCCATGTAGTCCTCCATCAGGTTCCTGGCCTTGGTGAAGTCCCCCATGTACTCATATGCCGCCACCTGATTGAAGCGGAGCGACTGATCCATTGCGGGGTCACCCGTCTCGAGTCCTTTGCTGAAGGCATCCAGTGCAGCCGGATAGTCCTCCAGGTTCATCAGGCACAGCCCCAGCTGGTTCAGCACCTGGGCATTGCCCGGGTCGGTCTCCAGATATTCTCTGTACAGCGATGCCGCGTAATTCATATCACCCAGCGCCTCGTAGGTCCGCCCCAGATAGAGAGATGCCTGAGAGTCGCCGCCCTCTGTCACTGCCGCCTCCAGGCTCTGCTTGGCTTTGTCGTACTCTTCCATACAGTAGTACAGCCTGCCCTTCTGGAAATACGAGAGCTTCGTATTGAGCTCCATGGCATTCTTCAGGTACCGCTGCCCGTCATCTGAAAGACCGGCTTCCGACAGTGCTTCGTATATCTGAATATACAGATCCGGATCGTCGGGCGAGATACGTATGGCCTTGTCGAAGTCGGACTTCGCATTGTCATTATCCTGAAGCGCCAGGTAGGTCCTGCCTCTCAGATAATATGCATCGGACTCCTTCGGATACAATGCGAGTATCGCAGAGTAAGTCGCATTGGCGTCCTTCACTTTTCCCAGTCTGTATTGGGATATGGCGAGATAATAAGATGTGTCCAGATCCATTTCACGGACATAGCCTTTATTGGATGAGAGCGACTGTACGAACTCAGTCTCCGCCGCTTCGTAGTCGGACAGTCCCATATCCGCTATGCCTCTGGATCTGTGTACGAGCCGCATGTCCTCACCGGAGTTCTCGGCCACGTCCAGGGTCTCCAGTGCTTTGGCATATTCACCGTTCTCTATCAGGGCATCTGCCTGATCCGTGTATTCGCGCCCGCTGCCGCAGGCGGTAATAAGCATCGCAGCCGCGAGTATTACGGCGGCCGCCTTTCTATTTGGATGCACCATATATCCTGTAGCAGTCCTTGCCTGCTTCTTTTGCCTCGTAGAGAGCACTGTCTGCGGACCTGTACAGGCTGTCATAGTCCTCTCCGTCACGCGCATAGAAAGCGATCCCTATGGAGCAGCTGATATGCACACTGTCGTTGCCGCTTTTCACATCGCTCCTTATCTTGTCGTTGAGCCGCCTTGCCCTCTCTGCCGCGACCTCCTGGGTGGTATGGCTCATGAGCACCATGAACTCATCTCCGCCCATTCTGCCAATATAGTCTGTATCCCTGAACACGTTCTGTATGCTCTCGGCTACGAACTTTATGGTATCGTCGCCCACTCCGTGTCCGAGAGTGTCGTTTACCGATTTGAAGTTGTCCGTATCGATCATGAAAAGGGCATGGCAGTCATTAAAATCGCTCTTGCCAAGCTGTGCTGCCACGGAGAGCTGCATGGCGGTCTTGTTCATCAGCCCTGTCATGCCGTCTCTTTCGGCCTCGGTACGGAGTCTCTCCTGCTCCAGCTTCTCCTCTGTGATATCCTTCGCGGACCCCACGATCCTTATGATACGGTCGTTCTTATCGAATGACGCATAGTTCAGCCTGTACCACACGAGCCTGCCGTCACTGTCGGGCATCCTGTATTCTACCGCTCCTTTGCCCGGATTCTTCAGGGCATTGTCGAAGACAGACCTCACCACAGGAACGTCGTCTTCATGTATGACCTCATACACATGTCCGCTCTTAAAGGCCTGCTCCACATTCTTCCAGTGCCTGATGCCCCTGTTGTCCTTCATTGATACGGACAGGGTATCCGAGTCCACATTGTAGTCATACTCGATGTTGTCTATGGCTTCCTCTATGAGCTTGAACCTCTCGGTCTCAATGTAGAGCTGCTCGTTCGTGGACTGCAGCTGATTCTGTATGGCCTTCTGCTCGGTGATATCCGTGAGTATGCAGAAGAAGGATCTCGAGCCGTCATCATGCCTGATAAGAGTCGCCCTGTGGCTGATCCACTGTATCTCATCCACCAGGTTCAGCACCCTGTATGTCAGCTCCACCTGATCGAAGAACTGTATCTGGGCATCTACGAAATCCCTGATCCTCTTCCTGTCATCCTTCATGACAAAGAGGCTGAAGCTGTCCATATAGTGTCTCCTGAACTCAGCCTCCTCGCAGCCGAATATGTTGAGCAGTCCCTCATTGACATACAGGATCTTGCCCGTATCCGCATCATATGTCATGATGCCGCCGGGCATGTTTCTGTGCAGGATCTCCAGCTCTGTTCTGGCATCCCGCAGCTGTATGTTCAGTGCCATTATCTGCGCTTCGAGATCGTCATCCTTTATCCGGGATGCGTCTTCCCTTTTCCCTCCCAGGTTCAGTGCCCGGCTTATAAGCTCTGCTTCTCTGTTTGTGATATTACCCGATACCGGTTCCGACAATTGTCCAAAACGCCTTTCCGTAACGATTTTCGCTCGCTCTGTAGCTTCGCAACTCTTAATTCTACCTGTTTTTCACCGCAGGTGCAAGTATTCCGCCCTGTATCACGCCAGTTTCAGCTTTCTTCGAGACGGCTCAGCTGAAGCGCACGGTCAGATTCCGTCAGTGCATCGATTATCTCCTTCAGGTCCCCGTTCATCACATCGTCTATCCTGTACAGGGTCAGGTGTATCCTGTGGTCGGTGACCCTCCCCTGAGGGAAGTTGTATGTCCTTATCTTCTCCGAGCGGTCTCCCGTACCTATCTGGCTTCGTCTCTCGGCCGACTCAGCATCCTGTTTCTTCTGCAGCTCAAGATCATACAGTTTGGAACGCAGCAGTGCGAACGCCTTGTTCTTGTTCTGCAGCTGTGATTTCTCCGTCTGAGAATATATGACTATCCCGGTAGGGTAATGAGTCAGCCGCACCGCAGAGTCCGTGGTGTTGACACACTGGCCTCCGTTTCCCGATGCTCTCATCACATCTATCCTGATATCCTTCTCATCTATCTCCACATCCACTTCCTCCGCTTCCGGCATCACCGCCACCGTGGCAGTGGATGTGTGTATACGCCCTCCGGACTCGGTCTCGGGCACCCTCTGGACCCTGTGCACCCCCGACTCGTATTTCAGCACCGAGTAAGCTCCGGTCCCCTTCACCATGAAGGCTACGTTCTTCATGCCGCCGATCCCGGTCTCCTCGTATTCCATAAGCTCCACCTTCCATCCTCTGGACTCTATGAAGTGGGTATACATGCGGTACAGATCCGAGGCGAAAAGAGCCGCCTCCTCTCCTCCTGCTCCGGGCCGTATCTCCATGATCACGTTCCTGTCATCATTCACGTCCTTTGGAAGCAGCAATATACGCAGGTTCTGTATGAGCTCCGGCTGCTTCTCCTTGGCCTCGGCCAGCTCCGCTCTCGCCAGCTCCTTCATCTCGGGGTCCGGCTCCTCATCTATCAGCTGCAGAGCCTCCTCCATGGCCTTTTCATTCTCCCTGTAGGCCTTGTACGCCTCCACCACAGGTGTGAGAGAAGCCTGCTCCTTCATGAGCTCCATGTATTTGTTGCTGTCGTTCGCCGCATCCGGCTCCGATATCCGCCTCATCAGCTCGTCGTATTTCAGTACGATGTTTTCTACATTTTCGAACATATCACTACCCTTTCGTTTCCGGAATAGTCCCTGAGGATCTGTACATCCCTGAAGCCCTGTGCCTCAAGGAGCCTCCTCACGTCCTCCCCCTGATCGTACCCTATCTCCAGGAAGAGCCTGCCCCTGCGCTTCAGATGATCCCCCGCCTCTTCGGCTATGATCCTGTAATACTTCAGCCCGTCCTCATCTCCGTCCAGCGCCAGCCGCGGGTCATGGTCTTTCACTTCCTCCATCAGTGTCTCTATCACATCCGTCCTTATATAGGGAGGATTGGAGACGATATAGTCATACTCCCCTTCGACAGCCTCGAACATATCAGATCTGACCCACCGTATCGGGTTATGTAAACCGTTCTGTTCCGATGACATTGCCCCCGGTGTGTCGAAAACAGCTTTCTCGTTTTTCGCCGCCATCTCAAGCGCAGCCCCGGAGATATCGCATCCCGTCCCCTGTATCCCGTTCTTGTATCTCATCAGGGAGATGAGTATGCATCCGGATCCCGTGCACACATCCAGGACGGAAGAACCGTCTTCCACTTCCTTCATCATCTCTTCCACGAGATATTCGGTATCCAGCCTGGGGATCAGCACATTTTCATCTACATAAAACGTAAGCCCCATGAAGTCTGCCCTTCCGGTGATATGCTGTACCGGTATACGGGCACATCTTTTCTCTATGAGCAGCCTGTATGTGTCGCTCTCCCGCTCCGTTGCCTCCTCCTCGCCTCTGACGATGAGTGCTCCGCGCCCTATCTCCGTCACATGCTCGAACAGTATACGGGCGTCGCTGTCCGCATCATCGATCCCCGCCCGGGTCAGCACATCTCTTCCTTCTTCCAGCAGTCCCCTGTAGGTCATAGCCGTATATCAGTCCTCACTGCCCGTATCTTCCCGGCTTCCCCCGGCGAAATTCTCCTTCAGGAACCCTTCCCAGTCGAAGACCTCGTCCACAGAGCGTATCCCCACCTTTATCATCTCATCATCAGGCTCCCTTGTAGTCAGCTTCTGCAGCCAGAGTCCGGGTCTGCTCACCAGTCTCACCACCGGGTTCTCCGATCTCCCCGCAAGACGTATGAATTCATAGGATACCCCGGCGATAATGGGTATCAGGACGACCCTCAGGACCACCTTCAATATCCTGTCATCGGTCTGTATGAAAGCAAAGAATATGATGGATATCAGCATCACGTACAGCAGGAAGCTGGTACCGCACCTTCTGTGCTCACGGCTCGCGCGTCTCACGTTGTCCACAGTGAGCGGCAGCCCCGCTTCTATACAGTTGATGCATTTGTGCTCCGCCCCGTGGTACATGAACACCCTGCGTATATCCTCCATCCGGCTGATCAGCAGGATATAGCCTATGAAGATCAGCATCCTGATCGCGCCCTCGATCAGGGAGAGCACTATACCCTCGCCGGTGAGCGGCCTGAAGATAAGGCTTGCCAGGTACGGCAGCACCATGAAAAGACCAAGTGCCAGTATGATGGCTACCACGGTAATGACGGTAGACAGCAGCACATCCGAGG
>DNLO01000226.1:5640-6889 GCA_003488445.1 Lachnospiraceae bacterium
CTCTCCGGCTTCTCTCCGTCTTTCTTCTCCGTCTCCTCACTCTGTATATATATGTCCGAAGAATAGTTCAGGGTAGAGAGCCCCAGCACCAGCGAATCGATAAAAGAAAGCACTCCTCTGATCACCGGGATCTTATAGGGCGTATCGCTCTTTATGACGCCCTTGTATTCCGCCTTTTTGACCACTATCTCCCCGTCCGGCTTCCTCACGGCGACGGCATAGAGGTCCTTGTTCCTCATCATGACCCCTTCCATCACTGCCTGTCCGCCGATCCCGCTGTAAGCCGTTCCCTTCACGGGGCACGCTTCTCTGTCCATGTCAGATTTCTCCTTATTATTTAAATGATCGAGTAGGTATCCTACTCGATCGCTGCGTTATCCGCGCATAAAAAGACACCGTCATGATCCCACGGAAAATGACGGTGTCCTCAGATAAACTAATTCTTTGCGGAATACTTCTTGTTGAACTTCTCGATACGTCCGTCAGCACGTGCAGCCTTCTGCTGGCCTGTGTAGAACTGATGGCACTTGGAGCACACCTCGACCTTGATCTCCGGAAGTGTGGATCCCACCGTGAAAGTGTTGCCGCAATGGCATGTTACTGTTGCCTGATGATACTCAGGATGGATATCTGCTTTCATTTCTTCTTTCCTTTCTTCGAACCGTAGGTTTCCGACCTGCGGCTGCTTTCATGTCATATGATCTTCCGCCTCTCACCCTCCCGGATGAGCCGAGCGACGTATATATTACCACAACGCTCGCCAAAACACAAGCAAAACTCAGTAAAACCTTATCTTTTTGACCATATCCACGAACTCGCGGTTATTGCGGGTGCGTGAGAACAGATCTATGAGCTTGTCCGTGGCATCCTCGGGCTTCATGGTGTTCATGGCCTTTCTGACGATGTCTATACCTTCAAGCTCCGAAGGGGACAGCAGCAGGTCGTCTCTTCTCGTGGAGGACTTTGCCAGATCTATGGCGGGGAATACCCTCTTCTCCTGCAGCTTACGGTCGAGCACCATCTCCATGTTACCCGTTCCCTTGAACTCCTCGTATACCACGTCGTCCATCTTGCTTCCCGTGTCCACGAGGGCCGTAGCGAGTATCGTCAGTGAGCCTCCTTCTCTCATGTTGCGGGCAGCACCGAAGAATCTCTTGGGCATATGGAGTGCCGCGGGATCCAGACCACCCGAAAGAGTACGTCCCGAAGGGGGTACCGTAAGGTTGTAGGCTCTCGACAGTCTGGTGAT
>DNLO01000117.1 GCA_003488445.1 Lachnospiraceae bacterium
GTGTGTGTGCCGCATATCTCCATGATACGCAGCTCTCTTCCGTCATAGCTTTTCAGATATTCAGCCGCATCCGAAAGCGTCACTTCATATCCTCCGTTTTCACGGTCGATCCTTTATTCTGCATGCTGTCTATCAGATCCATTATCTCGTCCATCTCTTCGGCTTCATTTTCGCTGAGCACCTGTATTATGCAGCCGGCATGGACCAGAACATGGTCTCCGACCTCGCATCCGGTAAGACCGGCTTCCGCTTCGATCACATTGCCCCCGAAGCTTACATCCGCCTTATGTCCTCTTTTTTTTATTATCACTCCGCTTGTCGCTATACACATACTGCTCCGCCTCTCTTCATTGCAGGGAAAGAATATATGCCTGCCCGACAGCTATACCCTGATCGTTCATGGGGACATTCTCATTCATATATACATGAAAGCCCTTGGTCACAAGTCCCACCCGGCACATCTCGCTCAATACACGATTCGCGAAACAGCCTCCGGACAGACACACATTATTATCCGACTTTTCTTCTCTTATCTTTGAACAGCTCCGGATTATCCATGAAGACAGCATCCGGTGAAAGCCGAGTGCTATCTCACGCACATCTATGCCCTTATCCCTTGCTTTCACTGCATAGTACAGCATCTCGACCGGATCCGATGTGACAGGCAGTGCATATGTGGTCAGTCCCTTTCTCAGCGCATCATAAGCTGCATTCTCCAGGGCTATGGCGCACTCGGCCTCATATGTGTTATAGGAACGCAGCCCCAGTGCCGCTGCCATGATATCGAAGAGTCTCCCGGCCGATGATGTCTCAAAGGTATTGATATCCTCATCCAGCGCCACTCCTATCAGCGGATTCTCTATATCCATATCTGCCGCGTACATCAGGCACTGGAGATCTTTTTTTGCATCTTTTGCGGCTTCATCGCCCCCTATCAGCTTGAAATATCCGATATGGTCTCTTCTGTCTGCCGCAGAACCTGAGATATAGAATATCTCACCTCCCCAGATCCTGCCGTCCCTGCCGTAGCCGGTACCGTCCATGGCCACTCCTATTGTATGTGTGAGACCGTGCTCGGCCATGACGGATGCCACATGAGCATGATGATGATATATCCCTACGACGGGGATACGGTGTTTTTTCGACAGCTCATCCGCAAGTCTTCCCGAAATATACCCCGGGTGTTTATCGCAGGCTATGGCTTCCGGCCTGAAGCCATACAGCTCCAGCGTCCTGCTCAAAGCCGCCTTGTAGCTCTCCTGCACGGCGTAGCTCTCCAGATCCCCCAGATACTGGGAAAGTATGATGTTTTTTCCCTTTGATATGGCAAAAGAAGCCTTCAGATCCCCGCCCATTGTGAGCAGCGGTTTTTTTATCGGGCGGTCCAGCGCCAGTCTTCCCGGCACGTACCCTCTGGCATATCTTATGGTCCTCACCCTTCCGCCGAGTATCCTCACGACCGAATCATCGAGCGGCGTAAGTATCTTCCTTGTATTATACAGCGTGCCCTCCAGCCCTTCATATTCATGTCTGAAGAATTCATCATCCTTATAAGACAGGGGCTCCCCGCTGATATTTCCTGATGTGACGATGAGCGGTCCGCACACAGCTGTGAGCATTTCGTGTATGCCGGTATGCGGAAGCATAGCTCCTATGCTCCTGCTGTCCGCACATACGAAACGGCTGAACCTTTCTTTTCCCCCGGCATCCAGCAGTACTACCGGCCTGGCATCCGATTTCAGCAGCCTCTCCTCTTCTGAAGATACTTTGGCGAATCTCCTTATGGCAGCTATCGACGGAAAGAGTATAGCAAAAGGCTTCTTTTCCCTGCCTTTTATCTCTCTGAGCTTCAACACCGCATACGTATCTTCGGGATCGCATACGAACTGGTATCCCCCGATCCCTTTAAGCGCCAGGATCCCTCCGTTTCTGAGTATCCTGCATGCCTCTCCCACAGCGAAGTTGCCTCTGTATTCTCTTTCAGGGGTGCTGAGTATAGCCTGGGGGCCGCAGTTCATACAGCTTATTGTCTGTGCGAAATGCCTTGTCGCATACGGATTGGTCTCATCCGAATAATCCTCTTCGCACTGGCTGCACATATCATACTCTCGCATGGTGGTATTATCCCTGTCATAGGGCAGACGCTCGATGATAGAGAATCTGGGGCCGCAGGATGCGCATGATATATATGGATAGCCATACCTGCGATTGCTGAGATCTTTCATTTCAGCCCGGCATCTGCTGCACACACCTATATCCGCAGGTATCTCCGGAAACTCCTCCTGCCTGTCACTGTCGGAAGATATTATAAAAAAACCGGCAGCATCGTTATGCTCTGCCGGCTTTGTCTCTATAGAAGCAATGCTTGACCCCCTGGGCTTTTCCGCCCTCAGTCCGGCGATAAAACGTTTCAGCACATCCTCAGACACATCCTTCAGTCTGATACGCACTATACCGCCGGAATTCCTGACATCTCCGCTCAGTCCCATCGATGTCGCGAGCCGATATACGAACGGTCTGAAGCCTACTCCCTGCACCAGTCCTTTTACGGTGATCTCGTAGTCCATAACTTATTAAATTCTATCTTGAAAGCAAGGATATCGTCAATATTGCCCGTATGATATACTCTATGGCAAATGGAAATGACTACGGCTAAAAAAACCGCGTATCTTGGTATGCTCACTTCTCTTGCGGTGATAATGGGGTATGTGGAATATCTTATCCCGGTACACTTCCCGGTGCCCGGAGTGAAGCTTGGGCTGGCAAACATCGTGACGGTCTTTGTATTGTACAGATACGGGTTCCGCCCGGCGCTTGCCGTATCTCTTGTTCGCATACTGGTCTCGGGTCTGCTTTTCGGCAGTATGTTCGGCATACTCTACAGTCTCAGCGGCATGCTGTTTTCTCTTCCGGTCATGGCCTTTTTGAAGAACAGAGCGGTTT
>DNLO01000168.1 GCA_003488445.1 Lachnospiraceae bacterium
GAGAAGATATCCATAACATCTGCCAGCTGTGCAGGTGCCTTGGTTGCATCGTATTCAACCTTGGTAACGGGGATCTTTCCGCCGACCTCAGCCGTGTACTTCTGAGCCGTATCGTCCGTGAAATACTTCATCAGAGCGATGGATGCCTCAGGATACTTGGTTGTAGCACTCATAGCGAGTGAATCAGACTTTGCGATAACCCTGTTAGGATCATTTCCGCCGGGGATCTCAGGGAACTGGAAGACGCCGCACTTCTCCTCGAAGTCGGGATTCTCACCGTTGATCTGGCCGATAGCCCATGAACCCTGGATCAGGATAGCTGCCTCGCCATTGTAAAGGCCTGCAGTTGCCACATCGTTCGTGTCGCCGGCTGCCGTGGGCTGGAAATACTCAGAGAGCTCAAGCAGCTTGTTTGTTGCAGCAATGGTCTTTGCATTGTTCCAGCTCTCCTCACCTGACTCTATCTTCTTGAGGTCCACACCCTCTCTGTCGCAGAGATAACCTGCGAGCATTGAAAGACACCATGCCGTACCTGCGCTGATGGTGATAGGTGTGTGTCCTGCTGCCTTGATCTTCTTGCAGGCATCGATGAGCTCATCCCATGTCTTGGGAACCTCTGCTCCTGCTTCCTTGAACATCTCCTTGTTATAGAAGACGCATGCTGCCGCGATGTTGAGCGGTACTGCATATATCTTGCCGTCATATGTCTGCTGTGCGAACACTGCATCGCTGGAGAATGAACCCTTCCAGTCAGCATCCAGATACGGAGTAAGATCTGCTGCAACGCCGGGCTCCACATAAGTAGTAAGGTTGGGTCCCGGGCTTACGATGAACACATCCGGTGTCTCGCCTGAAGCAACGAGCGCGTTGAGCTTTGTGTAGTACTCCTCGAGGTTCGTGGTGATGGGTGTGCAGTGATACTGACCCTCATAGTCCTTGTTGAACCTGTCGATGGTTTCCTTGTATCCCTTGGAGATAAGATCCTCGGTTGCGTTGAGGTCATCCCAGAACATCCAGGTGATCTCCTGTACATCTCCGCTCGCTGCGGGTGCTGCGCTGTCGTCAGCTGCAGGTGCTGCCTCTCCCGAACCTGCGTCTGCTGCGGGTGCTGCTCCGCCGGCTGCTCCCGAGCTACCGCATCCAGCCAGAAGAGATGCTGTCATAGCTACTGTCAAAAGTATTGACAAAACCTTTTTCTTCATTTAGTACTCCCTCCTAAAAGTGTAGTAAAAAGATTTTGCTCCGTCTGCTCTGTCAAACGAAGCTTGTTCATAGTATCAGCATATTGCAACAGGCGGGCCGGCGCTTCAAAATTGTTGCTAGTATAATATAAATTATTGCTATTTTCAACTTTTTGATGCCGTAGAACTGCATATAATATGGGGCGGTTCGTCCTTTCTTTTGTGCATATTTACCAATCATTGTGTCTGTCTGATGTCAAAATCATATGAAAACTTGCTTGTTTCCGTCATTTTGCTTGTTTTTGGAACGAAATATGCTAAAATCTTGTCGTATCGCTATAGCAATTATTTTTCCACACTTATTGTCTATGCGAATTATTTAGCAATATTTTGACTTACTATAGCCGGAGGCAGGAAAAACCATATCATGATAGAATCACTTAAGGGTTATCACGAGACCGTGAACTTCAAGGAACGCCCGATGTTCCGCCTTTATCATAACGACGAAGCGGAGGATTATCCTCCACACTGGCATTCGAATCCGGAGATCATAATGCCGCTTAAGAACGGATATGATGTGATCCTCGGCGATAAGAAGTATAGTCTGGCTGAGGATGATATCATCTTCATTTCATCCAGCACCATTCATAATCTGATAGCCCCTCCCAAAGGAGAGCGGCTCATCTTCCAACCGGACTTTTCGCTGATCACGACACTTCCGGAGCTTTCATCGGCTGTCACCATGCTCTCCCCTGCCATCGTCATTTGGAAGGATAAGGACACGGATATCGCGCCCCGTCTGAAGGAGCTTCTTCTTAATATAGAGAAAGAATACTACAGCAAGACTCCTTTGGCCGGAGCAAATATATACTCTATGCTGATCGAGATGCTGGTCACCATAGGACGCAAATACAGCACCTCCACTGCCGGATTCGATGTGTCCCGCGACAAGCAGCAGGAATACGCAGAGAAGTTCATGGAGGTCTGCGAATACATCAATGCACACTTCAGTGAAGACCTGAAGCTTGAAGATGTCGCGGAGATGGCCGGTTTCTCAAAGTTCCATTTTACCAGGCTCTTCAAACAGTTTACCGGCAAGACATTTTACCGCTATGTGAATCTGAAAAGGATCGAGCATGCAGAGATGCTGCTGACGGAGCCTTCCGCTTCGGTCACCGAGATCGCGATCCATTCCGGGTTCTCTAGCCTGCCGGCATTTGTAAGGATGTTTAAACTGATAAAGGGGTGCACGCCCACCGAGTTCCGACGCATGCACGATTAGACAGAGAGGGGTATCTCATGAGAGAAAAACTGGAAAAATTACTGGATCGCTATATCGGATCGGATGAGATATCCGGTGCATCCGTTCTCCTGTACAAAGACGGCCGCGAGTATCTCAGCCTGCAAAAAGGATACGCGGACACGATGGCCGGGATACCCTATTCGAACGACACGCTCATCCGTCTGTACTCTATGACAAAGCCGATCACCTCTGCCGCTGTGATGATACTGATCGAAAGAGGACTTCTTGAAAGACTGGATCCTGTTTCCGACTTTATCCCCTCTTTTGCGTCCCAGCGCTACTATGCACCGGACGGGAGAAAAAAGCCCGTTTCACGGCCGATGACCATAGGTGATCTTCTGGATATGACAGGCGGTATGTCTTATCCCGATGAATCCACCCCCGCCGGTGCTGATGCGGGACTGGTATTCCGGGATATAGAGGAACGTCTCGGTACGAAAAATGAAATGACCACTCAGGAAGTGGCATATGCGCTCGGCTCATGCACTCTGGCCTTTGATCCCGGCACAGATTATCTGTACAGCACCTGCGCCGACATTCTGGGGGCGGTAGTGGAGAAGGTAAGCGGTATGAAGTTTTCTCTGTTCCTGAAAAAAGAGATATTTGATCCTCTCGGCATGGAGGATACAGGATTCATGGTCCCCCGGGACAGGCAGGACAGACTTGCCAGATCCTATGTTCCGGCAAGCCATATGTTCAATACTCCGTCCAACGAGAGACCTTATACAGATGACTCGCACGAATATACCGGCAACAATCTTGGCATACTGTCAAGAATGGACACTGCCCCGGCGTTTGAGTCAGGCGGAGCCGGTCTGGTCTCCACTCTGAACGACTATATGAGATTCGCTCAGATGCTATTAAACGGTGGATCAGCATACGGTCACCGGATCCTGTCACCGTCCACCATAGAGTTCATGACCACTCATCGCTGTTCGTCAGTTGCCGAGGAAGGATTTCACAAACGGTTTGAGCTCGACGGTTTCTCGTACGGCAACCTGCTGCGTATCGGTGTGTCACCCGAATTGTGCGACACTCTGATGTCCAGGGGAGAATATGGCTGGGACGGGTGGCTCGGACCGTATTTTGCCAACCTGCCCGACCTGAACGCAACCCTTCTCATCGCCATGCAGCGCACAAATTCCGGGACCTTTTCACTTACCCGTCGTATACGCAATATTGTACTTGCGCAAATATGATTTTTCATCTACATTATTATGTGTGTTTGGGCGGATTGCCTGACGCATTGATGCGAAGATGGAAGAGAAAAGACAGTACGCAAGAATAGATACAGCATATACGGCTCTGTACTGCTCCTACGGTGGGGTACGTGCAGTAAGGATAAAGGATCTGTCAAAATCCGGAGCAGCTTTGGTTTTTAAGGATGAGATAGATGTGTATTCCGGAGACAGCTGTACGGTACACTTCTACTCACGCGATACCGGCACTCTGGTGTCGAGAGCCCAGTGCCGCGTGATAAGAGTTTTCCAGCTTGACGGACATCAGGCCATAGGTATCCACTTTGATAAGGAGAACAAAGGTGTGGATACGGTCATGGATTTTCTGGCCCGGCAGTCCGGGTAATGATATCATCCCTCGAATCCGTTGGGGTGTCCTTTCTGCCAGTTCCATGCATCCCTGCACATCTCCTCTATCCCGTTCTCGGCGACCCAGCCGAGTTCTTTTTTTGCCTTTTCGGGGCTGGCGTAGCATTCTGCGATATCCCCTGCCCTTCTCGGCTTTATTGAATACGGGATCCTGATATCGTTTACCTTCTCGAAGGTCTTTACTATATCCAGCACCGAATAGCCGTGTCCCGTTCCGAGGTTGCATATGAAGCAACCCGGATCCTCTCTTAGCTTGTCTACGGCCTTTACGTGAGCCTTGGCAAGATCCACCACGTGGATATAGTCCCTGACCCCGGTGCCGTCCGGTGTATCATAGTCATCGCCGAATACACCCAGCTCGGGAAGCTTGCCTACTGCCACCTGAGTGATATACGGCATGAGGTTATTGGGTCTTCCGTTCGGATTCTCTCCTATCTCTCCGGATGCGTGCGCCCCTATGGGATTGAAATACCTGAGTATCACCATGTTCCATTCAGGATCGGCCTTTTGCATATCGATGAGTATCTGTTCCAACATCCATTTGGTCCAGCCGTAAGGGTTGGTGCAGGTACCCTTGGGACAGTCTTCGGTGATAGGCACCGTAGCAGGATCTCCGTATACCGTAGCTGATGATGAAAAGACAAAATTCTTTGCTCCGTGTTTCCTCAGGACATCCAGCAATGTCAGGGTCCCGCCGATGTTGTTGTTGTAATACTCCCACGGCTTTTCCACGGATTCCCCCACAGCTTTCAGGGAAGCGAAGTTGATGCATTCCTTTATATCGGGATTCTCTGTCATTATCTTCTCCAGATCATCGCGGTTGTTTATATCGGCTTCATACAGCCTGATCTTCTTTCCGGTAAGCTTTTCCACAGCAGCTATTGCCTTGGGCGAGGAGTTTGAAAAGTTGTCCATGACTACCACGTCGTAGCCTCCGTTCAGAAGCTCCACCAAGGTATGTGTTCCGATATAACCTGCACCGCCTGTCACCAAAATCGACATTTTCTGTCCTCCTTCACAAAAACCACTTATACTTCAAACATCAGCTCACCGTAAGTCGGGAACGGCCACAGCCTCTTATCCACTATGCTCTCAAGGTCATCCGCCGGTTTACGCAGAGCCTGCATATCCGGTACTATGGTGTCCTTGTAGAAGAATGCCCTGTCTCTTTCATTGGTCATACGCCCGGCTTCTTCCACATCCTCATTCAGCCTGTCCAGTGCCGCTTTCATATCGTCTATATCGGAGCACACCTTATCAAGCAGTGATCTTTCGGTGGCGCAGCCCACCCCTGCTCCCGTAAGCTCTCTTACCGCTGCCGCCAGCTCTGTCGCATACTTCATACAGGCCGGCAGTATCTGTTTGGATGCCATCTCACACATGGTGACAGCCTCTACGTGAAGCGTCTTGGCATAGGTCTCGTATACCACCTCTTCTCTGGACTCAAGTTCCTTACGGGTGAAGATCCCGAACTTCTCAAAGAGAGCTACCGACTTGTCTGTCGTAAGTGCGGGCGCCGCTTCGATCATGGAAGGTATGTTGGGCAGACCTCTTCTCTTCGCTTCCTTTACCCAGGCCTCCGAGTATCCGTCCCCATTAAAGATTATGCGCTGATGCTCCGTCAGGTTCTTCTTTATCAGGTCGTGTACTTCCATTTGGAAATCATCCGTATTCTCCAGCAGCTCGGCGGCCTCGGAGAACGCTTCCGCAACGATCGCATTAAGGACGGTATTCGCAGCGGCTATACTGTCGGCACTTCCGACCGCACGGAATTCAAATTTGTTTCCCGTGAAGGCAAACGGTGATGTACGGTTCCGATCCGTCGCATCCATTTCCACATCCGGCAGCATGCTCGCCCCTGTGCGGAGCACTCCGCCCTGTTTAACACTCGTAGCCTCCCCGGTGGTGATGAGCTGCTCCACCACATCCTGCAGCTGCTCTCCGAGGAAAACAGACATGATGGCCGGCGGGGCCTCATTGGCTCCCAGCCTGTGATCATTGCCCACGTCTGCTGCAGACTGGCGCAGCAGATCCGCATGAATATCTACAGCTTTTATTATGCACGACAGCACCAGCAGGAACTGAATATTGTCGTTGGGTGTCTCTCCCGGATCCAGCAGATTGACACCGTTGTCCGTGCTGATGGACCAGTTGTTGTGCTTGCCCGATCCGTTCACTCCTGCATAGGGCTTTTCATGCAGCAGGCATCTCATTCCGTGATGCACGGCCACTCTCTTCATCGTCTCCATCACCAGCTGATTATGGTCCACGGCGATATTGGCTGTCTCATATATCGGTGCCAGCTCATGCTGGGCCGGAGCCACTTCATTGTGCTGCGTCTTGGCCGTGACTCCCAGCTTCCACAGCTCCGTATTGAGGTCCTTCATGAACTCGCCTACCCGCTCACGGATCACACCATAGTAGTGGTCCTCCATCTCCTGCCCTCTGGGGGCGGGTGCTCCGAAGAGTGTCCTGCCGGCATACATCAGATCCGGCCTCATCTTGTAGAGATTCTCATCTATCAGAAAGTACTCCTGCTCCGGTCCGACGGAAGTGGTGACCTTCCTGGCTTCCGTGTTGCCGAACAGCCTGACTATGCGCAATGCCTGCGCAGAAAGAGCATCCATGGATCTCAGAAGCGGCGTCTTCTTGTCCAGTGCTTCCCCTGTGTAGGAATTAAAAGCTGTAGGGATGCAGAGGATCTTGCCGCAGCCGGACTCCTTGATGAAAGCAGGGCTGGAACAGTCCCAGGTAGTATATCCCCTCGCTTCGAATGTGCTCCTGGTGCCTCCGCTGGGGAAGGATGAGGCATCTGCCTCTCCCTTTACGAGCTCCCGCCCGGAGAATTCGGTCATGACTCTGCCTTCATCGTCCTCGTGGGATATGAATGCATCGTGCTTCTCTGCCGTGATCCCTGTCAGCGGCTGGAACCAGTGAGTGAAGTGAGTTGCACCCTTTTCTATCGCCCACTCCTTTATGGCATGAGCTATCACGTCGGCAGTCACAGGGTCCAGAGTCTTGCCCTCATCTATGACACGTCTGAGTTCCTTGTATGTCTTCTTGGGCAGCCTCTGCCGCATCACGTTGTCATTAAAGACATTCTGTCCGAATATCTCATCTATCCGTGTAGCGGTTTCCTCTCTTATCTCGGTAAATCTTTCTGTTTCAGCCATATTAAATACTCCGTTTCATTTATCCGTATCATTCCCGGATATAATATCACATATACGCCGGTTTTGTTCCAATGCCTCAGCAGCGAATCTTCAGCAATGTACATTCTCCGATCACATGGCATCTGCCGATATCCGCCGGAAGAAAAATGCAGCTGCCCTTCTCGAACCTCAAAGGTTTGTTGGTCTCATCCGTCTCCAGTCCCCCACTGCCGTCAGTGCAGAGCAGTACCTGAAAAGAGGTCTCCAGGACCGAAAAAGAAAAGCCCTTCGTCACCTGTATCCGCTCCACCTCGAAGTATTCGCACCGGCACAGTATCTCCCGCGCACATCCGAAGTAATAACGTACCATACGCTGGGGCTGTCTGTCCTGTCTTACGGGACTCATGTTCAGGACCTGTACGGCCTTATCGAAATGAAGCTCTCTCTTCTTCCCGTCCTTGTCTACACGGTCGTAATCGTAGAGCCTATATGTGAGGTTGGAACTCTCCTGCACCTCCACCACCATTACTCCACCGCATATCGCGTGGACCGTACCCGGCTTTACGAAAAATACATCTCCCCTGTGCACGGGAACATGATGCAGCATAGCATCCAGCCTGCCCTCATCTATGACGCTTCTGAGCATATCCCTGTCCATGGGATGCTCGAAGCCGTAGATCAGCTCGGCTCCCTCATCTGCATCCAGCACATACCAGAATTCCGTCTTTCCCTTGTCGTTTTCATTCTTTGAGGCATAGTCATCGTCCGGATGCACCTGTACGGACAGGTCCTTTGCCGCATCGATGAACTTGACCAGGATCGGAAAAGTGTCGCTTTTGCTGCCGATCAGATCCGGCCTCTCCTCAATGACCTCGTTGAGCTTCCTGCCGGCATACTCACCGTTCATGACCGTACTCGGCCCGTCCGGGTGTACCGAACACTCCCAGGTTTCCGCCAGTGGAGATATCTGAAGATCCTTGTTATATTCTGTTTTCAGCCTTTCGCCGCCCCAAAGATAGCCTTTGCCTGCCGGCGCCAGCACGAGAGGTTCGAGCGTTTTTTTCATCTTCAAAGCTGGTATTTTTTCTTATCCTTCACCGAAATATCTTCGCCAAGCTGAGCCTCCAGAACGATAAGCCTGGTCTCTGCTATTATGGTATGCTTGCAGCCTGCCGCCATCGTCACCACATCTCCCGGTCTCACTATCTGCTCCATCCCGTCGATCACAGTCTTGCCCGTACCTGACAGTATAGTCCATACCTCGTCCCTGAAGTCATGCGAGTGATATGACATCCTGTTACCCGGATTCAGGATGACCTTGACATTGAGATATCCTTCTCCGGCATCTATCACGGAATAAGACCCCCAGGATTTCTCGGCATATCTTACATCCGTCGAGATCTTTTCGACATAAGGCTTCATATAGCTGGACTGCTCCTTGTCCGCGATGAGGATCCCGTCACCCGATGCCGCTATGACCATCTTCTTCGCCCCCATTACCAGTATCGGAATGTCCAGCTCGTTGATCACGTTGGTATCTTTCGTGGTATCATCCAGCATCACATTGCCCTTGACCTCTTCGGCCATGACCTCGGCCATCATATTCCAGGTTCCGACATCCTTCCATTCCCCGGCATATCTCAGCACCTGTATGGATGCTTCCTTCTCCACCACGGCATAATCAAAAGAGATCTTCTCGCACTCCGTGTAACGGTTGTACAGGTCCCTGTAATCGGAAAAATCCAGGAGCCCGTGTGCCTTATCCAGCATATATCCCAGTCTGAATGCGAAAACTCCTCCATTCCACAGAGCCCCTGATGAAATATATCTCTTTGCCGTCTCCACGTCGGGCTTTTCCTTGAACTCGGATACATCTGACAGCTCTTCCTTGTCCTTCGGAATGATATACCCGTATTTCTCCGAGGGATATGTCGGCTCGATCCCCATCAGCGTGATATTCTTCTCTCCCTTTGACGCGATCTCACCCATCCTCTTCACTGTCTCATAATATGCATTGTCCACATACGGATCCACCGGGCACACGACGACAGGCTCATCCTCTGAAACCCCCGACTCATACTTCAGGTACGCCGCTGCCAGTGCTATCGCAGGGAAAGTGTCCCTCCTGGTCGGCTCTACGCACACCGACACATTATCGCCGAGCTGATTATGGATCGCAGACACCTGTGTCCTGCTGGTAGCTATGGTTATCTCCGTACCCTCATCCACCGTCTTGATCTGTCTGTAGACCCTCTGGACCATGGATTCATATTCGCCTTCTCCGTTCTTGAACAGCTTTATGAACTGTTTGGATCTGATATCGTTCGAAAGAGGCCACATCCTCTTTCCCGAACCACCTGACAATAATATTATCTGCATATGATCCCTCCTGTTACCTGATATAGAAACATTTCTCATCATCGAGCCGCAGCGCCGCCAGTCTGGCATTCTCATATTCTTCGCCTATATCCGGATACTCAAGGGCTTTCGCCCCGCAGTCTATGGCGATGATATGTTTCCCGAAAAAGACCGTATTGGGCTCATCCAAGATGCCGCCATCCCTGAAGTATCTGTAATATGACGTAGGGGTATGACCTATGATGAGGGCCGTATATTTTCTTTTCCCATGATAGTTCACGAACGGGTCCTCGTCAAAACGCGCTCTGTGCCATACTGCCTCATTCTTGGTATATATCCTTCCGAGCTTTCCTCTGTTGCCGAAATAAGGATATGCATGAGCCGCCATATACAGTCTTCCGTTCAGCTCTATATCCACTGACAGTTTCAGCGACATCAGCCAGTCATATATCGCCTGCCTGTTCTTCTCCGACAGCTTCTCATAGTCATCCCAGGTCCTGAAGCCTTTATTGGTCTGATACCAGGTCACATTCGGAAAGAGCATCTCTTTATATTCCTTTATGGCCTGCAGGAACATGAGGTCATGATTTCCCATCAGACAATGCACGGTGGGATACCTGTCCAAGTCCATGACGTATCCGATGGTCTCTATGGAATGGGTCCCCCAGTCGGCGTAGTCCCCGAGGAGGTAAAGCTCATCCCTGCCGTCTGCCGGATCGAATCCTATCTCAGACAACAGAAGCATGAACTGCTCGAGAGCCCCGTGAATATCACTGATAAGATACGTACTCATTTACCCACACCCTTCTTCGGACAGATGTCTGCCATGAAACACTCCCCGCATCCGGGCTTCCTGGAGTGGCATATGCTCCGCCCGAGTTCGATGAGATGCTGGTTTATGAGACACCAGTGGTCTTCGGGGATCTTCTTCATGAGGTCATGCTCTATCTTCACGGGATCCTCTTCCCTGGTCCATCCGAGTCTGCCCGACACGCGCTTTACATGGGTATCCACCACTACTGACGGGATACGGAAGACATGAGTCCTTACTACATTGGCCGTTTTCCTTCCCACTCCCGGAAGCGCTGTGAGTTCATCGATATCAGACGGTACGTTGCCATCATATCTTTCTGTGAGCACCGTAGCCGCTGCCTTGATGTTATTCGCCTTCATCTTGTAGAATCCGCAGGAGTGTATATCCTTTTCCAGCTCGCCGATATCCGCCCCGGCAAAATCTGCCAGAGATCCGTATTTTACAAATAAATCCCGGGTGACTTCATTCACGCGTTTATCTGTACACTGCGCAGAAAGGATGGTTGCAAAAAGAAGTTCATATGGCTGCCGGTAATTCAGAAAGATCTTCAGATCGGTCCCGTATATCTCATCCAGCATGACTAATTGCTGCTGTATCTTTTTGTTCATATGATATACTATACCATATATGAAGACCGTGAGAGACCGTTTTTTCAAATGCATGATACCTGCTGCAGCCGCCGCTTTGTGGACGGCTGCATCTCTGATATACGACCGTCGGACCTTCGAGACCGATCCCCTTGAAGCGCTTCACAACTACATACCCTGCAAGATCCTGATGTTCATCGCTGTCTTTGCGTTTGCAGGTTTTCTGATGAAGGCTGTTCTGGACAGGACCTCCCTGTCGCGGCGGGTTCTGATCTTTGCGATACTGTATTTCGTTCCGATGATCCTCGTCCTGGTATACAAGATCCCGGAGGGTTTCCTTTCAAATGACGAATCCCTCATCTTTGCCGAGGCATCAAGGCTCGCCGATTATACCTGGTTTTACTACATTACCACCTGGTATTACATTGTCTCCATGATGCTGTTCCCTTCATGGACAGGTCCGATCATAATCAAGGTGATCATACAGTGCCTGACCGCAGGTTACGCACTTGCCAGACTTCAACGGTTCATGGAGGGCTCACGCAAAGCTCTCCTCCTGTATGCCGCTTTCATCCTGCCGCCCATACTGGCCTACACCACTTCGGCACACCGCATTCCCATTTATATCTTTCTTTATGTACTGTTCATGTACGTACTTTTTATGGACAGGCTGGAGAATGCTCCTCTCACATGGCTGAAGGCGCTCCCGATGCTCTTCCTCATGGCTGTTCTCACTCAATGGCGCACGGAGGGGATATATCTGGCTGTCTTCGGGCCTGCTATGATGATCGTATGCTACCCCGGGGTCTACAGAGAGAACCGGGTCAGAAACATAGTCAGGCTCCTGGCCCTGTCGTTTTTGATCCAATACATCGTAGCCATACCCCAGTACGGGCTGATCCCTTCACGCATGGAAGACAAAGCCGCCAACAGGATGCTTCCTTTCTATGCCTATACCGTTACCAATATGTACAGAAACGGCCTGGATACGGACGACCCTGCAAACATCTCTTCTCTGGATAAGATAGACCGCTACCTGAATGTTGACACCATAGCTGCCATCAACGATCATCTCGGCGACATCAATTACGAGGATGCGCTGATCCTGTATTATCAGGGTTATGACGGCAGACGCACCGATGCAGATGACGGGGATTACATGGCCTTTGTAGAGGGCTCCAAAGAGCTGATGCAGCACAATCCCGATGTTCTGATGCGAACGAAATGGGGCTCTTTTGACTATGCCGCCACGGTATACGACCCTGTCCTTGGGTTCGGTCTTCTGTCTTTCGTGATCAGCCTTGTGAAGACTGTTGCCTACAATCTGTACGCTCCCATGATCCTGCTGATCGCTTTCTTCGTATACTCACTTGTAAAGCTTAAAGAGAGAGCATGGACATCCGTATTCTATGTCCTGCTCTCCCTTTGTCTTCTTTCTCACTTCGCTATAGTGTTTATTCTGGCTCCGGCCTCATACTTCAAGTATTATTTCCCTGTCTACTATACGACATATTTCTTTGCGATACTGCTGACCATCCTTCGATCAGAGAGAAAACTGCCGGTGAAGTGAGCCGGCCTCTTACTGGCTCCTGCGGGCGAACTCCGCGTCGAACCTGTCCCCGAACAGCCTGTTGACTGCAGAGAAGATGGCTCTGACCGATGCTCTGGTAATGTTTGATGACACACCCACGCCATAGGTGACATGGTTATCATCGACAGACAGCATATGAATGTATGCGGCAGCCTGAGCATTTGAGCCTCCGGTAAGGGCATGCTCTTCGTAATCGACGATCTTGATGCTCACACCCAGCTCCTCCGTCAGCCCTCTCTTCACGGCATCGATGGGACCGTTTCCCGTAGCCGTGAATTCTTTATTCACCCCGTGATCTGTATATTGTACGGTGACCTGTGTATCGAATTCGGTATCCTCCTCCTCCGACAGGTCTACCATCTGGAGTTTTCTGAAGTGCAGCGGCTCCTTTCGGTCGAGATAAGCCGCTTTGAAGTGCTCCATGATCTGTTTCGGAGCCACCTCGCCCTGCTTTTCCGATACTTTCTGTATGATATCCGCAAACTCCTTATGCATGCCCTTGGGCAGCTTGAATCCGAAGTAGGAGTCCATGACGAAGGCAACTCCGCCTTTTCCGGACTGCGAGTTGATACGTACAATCGGCTCATATTCCCTGCCTATATCCGCAGGGTCTATGGTAAGATACGGCACCTCCCATGTGTCCGGATGACGCTCCATCATTGCCTTGACTCCCTTTGATATCGCATCCTGATGTGAGCCTGAAAATGCCGTAAACACCAGCTTGCCTGCATAGGGATGTCTGGGATCTATCTTCATCTTGGTGCATCTCTCATACATCTCTATGATCTCATTGATATTCTCTATATCGAGCTCGGGATCTATGCCCTGTGAGAACATGTTGTAGGCTATATTGAGGATGTCCACGTTTCCGGTCCTCTCTCCGTTGCCGAACAGGGTACCCTCCACTCTCTCGGCCCCGGCCAGCATCGCCAGCTCCGTAGCTGCCACACCGGTGCCCCTGTCATTATGCGGATGGATGGAGAGGATGACCGAATCTCTCCTCGCCAGATGGCTGTTCTCCCATTCGATTATATCTGCATATACATTGGGCGTGGTCATCTCTACGGTAGCCGGGAGATTGATGATCACCTTGTCATCGGGAGTGGCTCCCCATGCCTCGGTCACCGCATCACACACCTCCAGTGCGTATTCCGGCTCCGTCCCCGTGAAGCTTTCGGGAGAGTACTCCAGTATGATCTTCCCCGGAAACTCTGCCGCTCTCTTCTTGACCATGAGCGTGCCGTCCACTGCCAGCTGCTTTATCTCTTCCTTGCTCATGCCGAAGACGACATCTCTCTGCAGGACAGACGTCGAATTGTATATATGCACGATGGCTCTCGGTATGCCCTCTATTGCCTCAAAGGTCCTGTCTATGAGGTTTTCCCTGCACTGCGTGAGGACCTGTACGGTCACATCATCAGGTATCAGCTTCCTGTCTACCAGCTCTCTGAGGAAATCAAACTCTATCTGGCTCGATGCGGGAAAGCCTATCTCTATCTCCTTGAATCCCAGCTTTACCAGCTCTTCGAACATCTCGATCTTCTCGGATACTACCATCGGCTCGACCAGAGCCTGGTTTCCGTCCCTCAGATCCACCGATACCCACGTCGGTGCTTTTTCGATCTGCTTCTCCGGCCACTTCCTTTCCGGATATTCTATGACCGGTGTTCTCTTGTATCTCCTGTAGTTGAGCATTTCTTCCTCCCTGTATTCACTGACTAAAAAACAGATCTCTCTGACTTGCATCAGAGAGATCTAATATCAACTGAACTTATTATATTATTCACCCAGTCCCGCTTCTATTGCACCTGTGAGAGCATTCAATGCTTTCTCTTCATCCTCACCCTCACAGAATATTTCGATCTCATCTCCGCATTTTACACAAGCTCCGAGCACCGATAGCACGCTCTTTGCATTCGCTGTATTGTCCCTGAACTTGAACGTGATCAGAGACTTGTACTGCATTGCTTCCTTGCATAGAATACCGGCAGGACGCAGATGAAGCCCTGTAGGGTTTTTTATTGTCACTTTCTTTGAAACCATCTTATATCTCCCTTACAGCCGCCCGAGCTGTCCGTACCACTCAAAACGACCACATATAATATATCAATATATACAGATTGTGTCAAAAAACGACTGATCCCGGATGTCAGTTGTCGTCAGCTGCTGCCTCCGCACCTTCCGGCGCCGCATCCGACTGTACGAACACCTTGACTATCGATGTCACGCCGCTGCTGTATATCCCCTCCGGATATGCGAAAGTAACATCCGCATCGTACAGCCCCGTGGTCCATTCATCGATATTGTTCTTTATCTTCACATCATCCATGTCAATATGTCCGGTGAGCATGGTTCCGTTCACGGATGCCAGTATTTCCGGCAGCCCCCTGACACTCGTCACTACGCTTGTGGCTCCTCCGCCGATATGAACTGTGAATCCTTCAGGCGCGTTCTCTACTGTGATATTGGAGGATGGAACCTCCACATTCAGCAGGCTCATGGCCACCACTTCCACGGTCACGGTAGACACCGTCTCGTCCTGCTCATTCGCAATGCTTATGCCCTGGGGAAGATACGCAGACACATCTATCGTCTTCATGACATTTTCGGTCGCACCGGTGATATCGATCTCCGTCGAAGGGATGCTGATCGAAGCCATCGTCGAGAGCACCTCCGGATCTCCGCCTACCGTGACAGTATTAATAGTCGCATTTATCTTGCCAGTAGCAGCGAAGCCCTCGGCAGGTGTGCCGGTATAGCCGTAAGTCACAGACACTTCCTTGTCCTCCCATATCTCCACAGATACGGATATGGTGCTCCTGGAGAGCTCAAGATTGGTCGTGTCTACTTCCTCTCCGTTTCGATCTATGAATACGATCGGTGCCTCAGTCCGCATATCTCTTGTCATACCCTGTGCAGATACCCGGACTATGGCTCTGTCTATGGTATCCACCTGGGATTCCGGACCCTGTACTCTCACAACATTGCTTGCGAGTGTCACGTTGCCTACCGAATATCCGTCTGCCGGAGTACCTGTGATCTCATAGTCTATGGAGAACTGCTTGGTTCCCAGCTCCTCCACATGTACCGATGCATAAGCCGTCCGCGGCGTAATGCTCATGATCCTGTCAGCCAGTCTGTTGGCTTTTACATTGATGGGTACACGCCCGTTTGAATAATTGTTCATATCGATCGTGGCCGTGAAATCATCTCTGGACAGCTGTGACAGCACCATTCTCTCTGCCCTGACCGTCACGGTGACATACTTCGATGCCTCCGCCAGTTCATAAGCCTCTCCGGCCGCCTCAAAGACCTCACCGTTCAGCACTCCTACCGGTATCTGAGTGAAGTTCTGATCCTTTACGGGATTATCTATACTCACTACCACAAGCCATATCATGACAGCCAGCAGCAGAGCCAGAAGCTTGAGCCAAAGGTTATTTGTTGCTCCGGAAAAGAAGCTCGATATCCGCTTTTTCATACCTTGCTCCTCCCCCGTATCAGACTCCTGCGATCGTCCGTGACGATCTTGTTCTGCAGCTTGACCAGCTCTTCCCTGAGCTTGTCCTGATCGACACTGCGCATCAGACTCCCGCCGTATGCTATGGATACACGACCGGTCTCTTCCGATACTATTATCGTCAGTGAATCCGTTGCCTCCGAGATCCCCACCCCGGCTCTGTGTCTTGTTCCCAGCTCCTTGGACAGTTCCATATTGTCCGACAGCGGCAGATAGCAGGTGGCAGAAACCACACGGTCTCCCTCTACTATCACTGCTCCGTCATGAAGCGGTGTGTTGTGTTCGAAGATATTGATCAGCAGCTGATTGGTGACGATGGCATCCACTTCGATACCCGTTCGTACATATTCCGTCAGCGGATCATTCTGTTTCATCACTATGAGCGCACCGGTCCTTGCTCTCCCCATCTCATAGCATGCCTTCACGATCTCGTTTATTGTCTTGTCCGAGAATCTCTCGTTGACACTTGAGCTGTTAAATGCAAACAGCGATGCTATGAAGTTCTTGCGCCCGAGCGAGTCGAGTGCCCGCCTGATCTCCGGCTGGAAACTGATAAGAAGAGCCATCAGTATCACGCTTATCCCGTTTCTCACTATCCAGAGTATCGTAGTCATCTGCAGAAGATATGCTACCAGCACGAAGACAACGATGACCACGATCCCTCTCATGAGGGACCATGCCCGGGTATCTCTCAGCCACAGCATAACTTCATACACCAAAAAAGCAATAATGAGGATCTCCAGATAATCTGTGATCCCCATGGTTGGGATGGAATCAAAGCTGATAAAATTTTTTACCTGCTCTATGAATTGCTGCATTTACTCCTCTTTGTAAGACTTCCGGAAATCATCCTCCGGCTTGGACTGGTGTGCCTTTCTTCTCTTATGCGTCTTTATCTTGGGTACCGCCTTAACGTAATAGAAATAGGAGTCGTCCTCGAACTGCACCCTTTCGGTCTTTGCGTAGTCGACGCTGAAAACGAACAGCTTGAATACAGCGGAAACAAGGAATGCTACCAGTGACCCCAGCAGAAGTCCGGCGAAATTTATATCCGCCCCTAGTCTTGCTCCTACGATCACCGTCAATATCATATTCGCCACCAGACCGGATATTATGGCCACATTCCACGACTGCTTCATGGACAACCGCTTGATGATATTAACTATCACGACAGTAAAGGCAAAGGCAATGATATACACGGTCATCTTGTCATTCTTCAGGACCCCGTCGAGTATGGATCTGAATTTCTCTACCGTAGTGGCATCCGACATGGCCCGTATATCTTCCGCAGAACCGGAAATATAGTTCAGCGTGAAATACGAAGCAACGCCAAACCCTACCGACAGCGCAGAGAGCGGTGTCCCTATCAGACCGTAGATCACCGGCATGGCATAGGGAATACCGACAAAAAACGAGAGCGGTGTCAGGAGCACCGCCATGGTGTCTTTGGGTGTGAACCTGAAATACAGGAGGAACATCAGTAAAAACAGTGCCGTCACGACCACAGCTGCCTCAAGTGACAGTGCGTAACAATGCAGGATTATAAATGCAGCCGAGAAAAAAATGATCAGTCCGGAGGGCAGCAGCGAGCACAAAAGAGAAACCGCCAGCACTATACCGGTAGAGTCGAGTCTGTCCATATATCCGAGACTGCTGTTTATCACGGAAAGTGATATCAGCGAAAGGAAAAACCTCAACGCCCCTTTCAGGAGGGTCTCGTATCGGCTCACAAACTCTTCTATATAATCCCTGACATCATAGATACTATTCATCGCTTCCTGTTTCCTGCATGTTCAATAGTTCTCTCAGGGCATAATTATAATCGTTCAGCTTTTTCTTTGCCCCGTCATATCTGAAGGAATAGACTACATAGGCAATTATACCGAACACTCCCGCAAAAATGACATATGCCGTGACCAGCTTCCTTCCCGTTTCGAGAAGGTCCATCGTATATATATCCTGCATGAGACGGTCTATGTTGTAATACACGTAGAGTCCCAGCACCAGAGCGAAAGATATGGTCGCCGATACTATGGCCTTTACGACATTCAGCGTCACATAGTCACTCCTGAAATAATTGCATATCCGAATGGCTTCCTTTCCCTCATTCTCCTCGAATGACGCCATTCTGGTCATCAGTATCACCCTGTCGCCGTCAATGCGGCTCATTTACTTAAGGAACCTCATAGCCGGGTTGCTCTTCTGAGGCTTCTTTTCTACCGGAGCCTGTGCTCCGGGCTTTGCGATCGATGCACTGAGTCCGTTTGCAAGCTCTGCCTTGCACTTGTCGCAATACCTTCCGCTGCGGATTATGGTCCCGCAGTTCTCACAGGGGATCCCTATCGGCGAGTCCTCTGCAAGAAGGAGTCTCTCCTCCCTGATCCACTGATGTATCTGATTGGTATCCACATCACAGGCCTCACATACCTTGGGTATGGACTCCCTGGGGTTCTCTTTGATATAGTTCTTGACTGTCTCAAACTTCTTCTCTGCCTCTTCCCTGCATGTAGGGCAGATCGGCTGTCCTCCTATGTAATTGAAGATCCTTCCGCATTTGCGACAATTCTTTACGTTCATGGTAACCTCCTCTATTGTCTTTCTCACACCGGTGCCCCGGATGACAACGCAATAAAAAACACTTTATCTATGCCGACTTTCCTGAGAAGAAAAGCTACCGCATCTACTGTACTTCCCGTTGTATATATATCGTCTACAACAAGGGCGTTTTTCCATTGTACATCAACACAGCCTATTTTGAAAGCCCCTTTAAGGTTTTTCACGCGTTCCTCCCTGGACAGCTCCTTCATGGGTCTGGTGTCTTTTATCCTAATGACGGCATCAGAGCTGACCGGGATCCCTGTACGCTCCGATATCCTGTCTGCTATCAGTTCCGACTGGTTGTAGCCTCTTTTCTTTCTCCTTTTTTCGGATATCGGCACAGGTATCAGGATGTCCGGTCTGCAGTGCTCAATGAAAGCCCCCAGATGTCTTATGATATCCACGGCGTAATACTCGGCGTATTCTTTCCTGCCATTGTATTTGAACCCGGCTATGGACGCTCTTGTAAGATCATCATACACATACAGGCTCCGTCCCCTGTCAAAGGAATGCCCGGTATGAGTGCAGTCATCGCAGTACTCCTGTGCGGCCCCGGAGAGGAGTCTGCCGCATTTCATACAGTAGCTTTCTCCCACATATCCGACCCTCTTCCTGCAGTCTTCGCATATAAGAGGTCCGCCGAATGTCAGCACTTCATCGCAGAACGGGCATCTCCTCGGGTATACTAAATCAGCTGTCCATTTCAGCCATCTCCCGGATCCTTCTTTCAAATCCTGTATTTCTCTTCTCTTCGCTCTCATTGTATATCATATCCTCTACGGTCCGGCTCTGTCCCAGGATACATACCATTGTCTTCGCTCTCGTCACGGCAGTGTAGAGTAGATTCCGGTTCATGAGCATGCGCGGACCGGACAGCAGCGGCAGTATCACAGCCCTGTATTCGCTTCCCTGGGATTTGTGGATGGTAATGGCATAAGCGAGCTCGAGTTCGGACAGCGCCTCCCCCTTATACTCGGCCTCCCGTCCGTCATCAAACCTGATATAAGCACTGTCCGATGATACTGAAAGCACTCTGCCTATATCACCGTTATATACTCCCTCCCCTGTTTCGGTGACCATACCCCTGCCGTTGGATACGATCCACGACATCTCGTAGTTGTTCTTTATCTGCATCACCTTGTCGCCTGTCCTTATTATGCCGTTCACCGTCCCGATCTCCTTCTTCATCCTTCCCGGGGGGTTCATGGCCTCCTGCAGCCTGAGGTTCAGATTGTCTACACCCAGCGGACCTTTTCTGACCGGCGTCAGCACCTGAATGTCCACAGGAGTACAGTGCAGATGTCTGGGCAGCTTTTCTCCTGCCAGATAGATGATCCCCTGTATGATCCTCCCTGCATCATTTCTTTCAAGGAAGAAGAAATCCTCGTTCCTGGCATCGAGCGTTATGGGCTTTCCTTCTATTATCAGGTGAGCGTTTTTTACGATGGCAGATGCTGCTGCCTGTCTGTAGATCTTTTTCAGCCTCGTCACATGGATATACTCCGACCGTATCATATCCTTTAGCACGGCCCCGGGTCCGACAGACGGCAGCTGGTCGGCATCTCCCACGAGTATCAGCCTGGTTCCCGGCACCACAGCTCGAAGGAGCGACCTGAAGATGAATATATCCACCATGGACATCTCATCCAGTATGATCACGTCAGTTTCCAGCGGATTGTCTGCGTTGCGTTCAAATCCGGCAGATGGATTGCCGCCCATCACGGCACCCGCCCCCAGAAGCCTGTGTATGGTCTTTGCCTCGTGTCCCGATGCTTCTGTCATCCGCTTGGCGGCTCTCCCGGTCGGTGCTGCGAGAGTTACATCCAGCCCTTTTGCTTCAAAGTAACTTATCATAAGGTTTATTATGGTGGTCTTTCCGGTGCCGGGTCCTCCCGTGATGATGGAGACCATATTACAGATGGCACTCCTTACGGCCTCCCTCTGGCTGTCTTCCAGAGATATTCCCGTTTCCTTCTCTATGGCCGATATCCTGTCGTAAACCTCTGCCTCATCAGCCTTTTCATCCACACACAGATCATGCAGCAGGGCTGCCGCCTCGGCCTCCGCGTAATATGCCGTATCAGAGTAGCAGTACTCCACATCCTCATATATTTCTCTGATGAGCCTTCGTTCTATGGAGAGGGCATCTATCTGGCGTATCACCGGTTCCCTGTCCAGCCCCAGCATCTCCGCGGTCCTGTCCGTCAGGTCTTTTTCCGGCAGACACAGGCTCCCCGATGCCGATGCCTCTGACAGCAGATACAGCACAGCCGATCTGATGCGATACTCCGAATCTCTCTCTATTCCCGCTTCCGCCGCTATCCTGTCTGCCGTAAGGAATCCTACACCCTCGATATCCTCTATCAGTCTGTAGGGATTCGTACGGATCACATCATATACACGCTCTTTATATCTGTCATATATTTTCTGGCCCAGATGGGGTGATATGGAATAGTTTCCCAGAAACGACAGTGCCTGTCTGCTCCCGGCTTTGGCCTCGAATGCCTCTGATATGGATATGGCTTTTCTTAAGGATATCCCCTTGATCTCGGAAAGTCTTTCGGGCTCCTCCTCCATGATCCGGAAGGTTTCCTCACCGAACCTGTCCACTATCCTTTTGGCCAGTCCGGCTCCTATCCCCTTCACGGCTCCCGATGAAAGGTATCTGAATATGGAGGCGGCATCATTTAAGGGATCTATCGTGAAAGATGTCACGGAGAACTGTATCCCGTACTTGGGATTGTCGGTATAGTCCCCCTCGTAAGATACGGCCTCCCCGGGATCGAGCTCAGGCAGATTTCCGACGCAGGTGATATCACCTCCGTCTGCTGTGTTCAATATAAGTACTGTATAGGAATTCTCCGGATTCCGGTAAACGATATGATCTATTATGCCTTTTAAGAGCATTTACTTTTTTCCGGAGCCCGATGCCGCTGCCGCTTTTGCATCTGCCTCCTCCGGAGTGATACCGATATTACGCTTCATCTGCTCATAAAGCATCTGAGCGAGTCCGAGACTCTCCTTTTCCGTAGCCTCTGCAGCATATTCCTTCACAAGATTATCCTTGTAATAGTCCACAAGCATGCTGTTGGACCCCGTGTCAAGGGCATCCTTGGGAACGGTCTTCATCATCTCCTTGAACATCTGCTCGACAAAATAACTCTCGAACTGCTTGCATGCATCGAGAAGCTTTTCCTCTTCAGCCGAGTTTACACCGCTTCCCTTGGCCTTTACCCTGCTGCCGTTCTCAGAAATGCTCGAGAGCGTGCTCTTCAGCTTTGACGCATTGGCCTCGGAAACCGCCTGGCTTGATAGATTTGTCAGATAACTGCTGTCTATATCCATATCGTGTCTGCTCTCAGCCTATCATCTCTTCAGCTGGTTCGCTGTCTGCATCATGTCATCGGTTGTGGTTATGGCTTTGGAGTTAAGCTCGTAAGCTCTCTGTGCCACGATCAGGTTGACCATCTCATCGGCAACCTGGACATTGGATCCCTCCAGATATCCCTGTCTGATCACGGATTTCTCCAGGTTGTTGTTGGTCGCTTCGTTCATCGGCTGTCCGGATGCGGCAGAAACCGCATACAGGGAATCTCCCTCCTTGGTAAGGCCCTTGGGATTCTGGAACTGCGTCATGCCTATCTGCATCCCGGCAATGGGCTGCGGGTTGTTCTGAGCATCAGGATACATGAGCTGTCCCGTGGCATCCACCTCGACCCGGTTGGCGATGTAGTTCCCGTTCAGTGTGATCGGCTGACCGTTCGTATTCAGTACCGGGAGACCGTCGGAGTTCGCGAGGGTGAGTCCTCCCTGGGCGTTCATCATGAAGTTGAAATCGCCGTTTCTCGTATAATATGTCTGCCCGTCATTTCCCCTTACCGCAAAGAAACCTTTGCCCTGAATGGCAAAGCTGGTAGCACTCTCTGACTCCAGCAGAGCGCCGTTGGTAAACTGTGACGTGATGGAAGCATTTCTCACACCCAGTCCTACCTGTGCTCCTATGGGCTTATTCTCCACCGCATGAGCTGTAGTGGTCTTTGTCTGGAGTGTCTGATACAGGAGGCTCTTGAATTCATTCGTCTCCGTCTTATACCCTGTCGTGTTCACATTGGCAAGATTGTTTGCGATAGTATCCACATTGTTCTGCTGGGCTATCATTCCAGTTGCTGCGGTCCAAAGCGATCTAACCATCAGTACACCCCTCCCTTTCTTATCTCAGTTTACCGAGCTGATTCACAGCCGTTTCCAGACTCGTGTCCATAGTCTGTATCACTTTCTGGTTTATCTCATATTGCCTGTTTATCGCTATCATATTGACCATCTCCTGAACTGTCTCCACATTGGACTGCTCAAGATAGCCGGAGTATATCTGTGCATTCGAGGGGATCTCCGTGGCTCCGTCCACCGTCTGCCACATATTCTCTCCGTACTTTTCCAGATAATAATAGTCCGTGCCCTCTTCGTTTCTCTCGAAATCGACGACTCCTATCGTCGCTATGATCTGATTGTTGGCCCCCTGAGTGATGTTTCCCTGTCTGTCAATGGTGGTATCCTGCATGGGATCCAGCTGGATGTGGTTGCCGTTGGAGTCAAGGACAAAGTCTCCGTCCTTGGTCACCAGTACCCCTTCTTTGGTCAGAGTGAAGGATCCGTCTCTCGTGTACTTCTCGCTCACGTTGCCGTTTTTATCCTGGAATTCTATGCGGAAGAATCCGGAATCCGAAAGTGCAAGGTCAAAGGTGTTGTCCGTACCTCTGAAGCCGCCCTCGGACCAATCTGTATAGTTCTCACCTATCTTAACTCCCGGCTGCATATTGCCGAGTCTTCTGGACAGATACCACTCGGAAGAATCCTTGAGCTTTACTGCGAGCGCGTCCGCAAAGGTCTGAGAAGTAGCACCCTCCTTCTTGTACCCGGTGGTCGACACGTTAGCCAGGTTGTTGGTCATCGTGTCCATCCTGTGCTGTTCGTTGATCATTGCGCTGTGTGCTGTGTAGAGCCCCTTTACCATGCTTAATTATCCTCTTCCTGATATCCCGCTATGAAGTCTACGTATTTACCCGTACCCACCGCCACGGCGGTCATGGGATCCTCTGCCGTCATGGTGTTGATACCTGTCTTTTCCGTTATCAGCTCCTCCAGGCCTCTGAGCATCGCTCCTCCGCCCGTGAGCACTATCCCTCTGGATGCAATATCTGCCGCTAGCTCCGGAGGCGTGCGCTCCAATACGCTGTGTATGGCCTCTATGATCTGGGATGTCGACTCTCTCAGGGCCTCTTCCGTCTCCTCCGACGACACCTTGACTGTCACCGGGAGTCCCGTCAGCAGGTTTCTGCCCCTTACATCCATGTAGTCGACCTCCGGCTGCTTGAATACCGCTCCTATACTGATCTTCAGATCCTCAGCCGTCGGCTCGCCTATCAGAAGATTGTGCTTCTTTCTCATGTATCTGACGATAGCCTCGTCAAAATCGTCGCCTGCCACCTTTATGGATGTCGACTCCACCGGTCCGCCCAGGGATATGACCGCTATGTCGGAGGTCCCGCCTCCTATATCCACGACCATATTGCCGCAGGCCTTTATGATATCTATCCCGGCTCCGATGGCCGCTGCCAGCGGCTCCTCGATGATCTTTACATCTCTTGCTCCCGCCTGGTATGCCGCATCCTCCACGGCCTTCCTCTCGACTTCGGATGCCGCAGACGGCACTCCCACGCACACTCTGGGCTTCCTGAACGTTCTCTTGCCTACAGCCTTCTGTATGAAGTACTTCAGCATCTTCTCCGTGACAGTGTAGTTCGAGATGACACCCTGTCTCATGGGCCTTATCGCTACGATATTTCCGGGAGTACGCCCAAGCATCAGACGGGCTTCCTCACCAATGGCCATTATCTTATTCGTATCTCTGTCAAAGGCTACGACCGACGGCTCCTTGAGGACCACCCCTTTGCCTCTGATATACACCAGCACACTGGCCGTGCCCAGATCTATTCCTATATCCGTTCCGCTCATATTTTCCTCGTTTCGCTATTTCTGCCAACAAAATGCCAATACTATATATTGCCACGAAACCGGAAAACTTTCAATCAAAAAACACGGATGCAGTATGTGTTCTGCATCCGTGCATATATGAAAGCGCTGAGCGCCTGAAAACTTCCATGTAGATATTACATCGGCAGTTTTTCCGGTTTTCTTAACCCCTGTTTTGATTTATTTTTTTCCGAGCATCTTTGCTATGTAGTACCCTGTATAGCTTTTCTTTACCTTTGCTACCTCTTCCGGCGTACCGCAGGCTACGACTGTACCCCCGCCGTCTCCGCCTTCCGGCCCCATATCAACTATATAATCACCGCATTTGATCACATCCAGGTTGTGCTCTATCACCACCACGGTATTTCCCATATCGGCAAGTCTCTGGAGGATGGTGACGAGCTTCTTCACATCATCGAAGTGCAGACCCGTAGTCGGCTCATCCAGGATGTACAGGGTCCTTCCTGTACTCTTTCTCGAAAGCTCCGCTGCCAGCTTTATCCTCTGGGCCTCTCCTCCTGAAAGCTCTGTGGAAGGCTGACCCAGCTTTACATATCCGAGCCCGACATCATAGAGAGTCTGGATCTTGTTTCTTATCGATGGTACATTCTCAAAGAAATCAAGGGCCTCCTCCACCGTCATGTCCAGAACATCGGCTATATTCCTGCCCTTATAGGTGATATCGAGAGTCTCTCTGTTGTACCGCTTGCCGTGGCATACATCGCAGGGTACGAACACGTCCGGCAGGAAATGCATCTCTATCTTTATTATGCCGTCTCCGCTGCAGGCTTCGCATCGTCCTCCCTTTACGTTAAACGAGAACCGGCCCTTCTTGTAACCTCTTGCACGTGCCTCCTGCGTCCCCGCGAAAAGATCCCTGATCAGGTCGAATACACCCGTATATGTGGCCGGATTAGATCTCGGTGTCCTCCCGATGGGCGACTGGTCTATATTGATGACTTTATCCAGCTCCTCCAGACCCTTTATCCCGTCGGATGCCCCCGGTATGATACGCGCGCGGTTCAGCTTTTTTGCAGCTGTCTTAAACAGGATCTCGTTTATCAGAGAAGACTTGCCCGATCCGGACACCCCCGTCACTATGGTCATCACACCCAGCGGTATCCTGACATCTGTGTTCTTGAGGTTGTTTTCTCTTGCCTTTCTGATCTCTATCCATCCGGCAGGCTTCCTTCTCTCCTTCGGCACCGGTATGGACAGCTCCCCGGACAGATATCTGCCGGTGATCGACTTCTTCACCTTCATTATCTCATCCGCAGTACCCTCGGCTACAAGCTCACCGCCGCGTATCCCGGCACCCGGTCCTATATCTATGATATGGTCTGCCGCCAGCATGGTATCCTCGTCATGCTCCACCACGATCAGCGTATTCCCGAGGTCTCGCAGATGCCTGAGCGTAGCCAGCAGCTTGTCGTTGTCTCTTTGATGCAGTCCTATGGACGGCTCATCCAGGATATATGCCACTCCGACCAGACCGCTGCCTATCTGCGTGGCGAGCCTGATACGCTGAGCCTCCCCTCCGGAAAGAGTGCCCGTCGCTCTGGAAAGAGTGAGATAATCCAGTCCCACGTCATTCATGAAGCGGATCCGCGAATGAATCTCTTTTATTATCTGTGTGCCTATCCTCTGCTGCTGCTCGGTGATAGACTCCGGTATGGTATCAAAATACTTCAGCAGCTGCTTTACCGACATTTCGGTCAGTTCAAATATGTTCTTGTC
>DNLO01000205.1:0-4138 GCA_003488445.1 Lachnospiraceae bacterium
TTTCTGGTCTGCAGCATGTACAGCTTGCCGTGCTCCACGGTAAACTCCATATCCTGCATATCCCTGTAGTGCTCCTCCAGAGTCCTGCACACATCGCTGAACTGCGAGAAAGCCTCGGGGAATTTCTCTTCCATCTCGGATATCTTCATGGGTGTACGCACGCCTGCCACCACGTCCTCGCCCTGAGCGTTGGTCAGGAACTCTCCGAAGAGACCCTTCTCGCCTGTAGCGGGATTCCTTGTGAAAGCAACACCTGTACCGCAGTCATCTCCCATGTTGCCGAAAGCCATCGACTGCACGTTTACCGCGGTTCCCCATGAATAAGGGATATCGTTATCTCTTCTGTATACGTTGGCACGGGGATTGTCCCACGATCTGAAGACGGCCTTTATCGCTCCCATAAGCTGATCCTTGGGATCCGTAGGGAACTCTTCCCCGATCTTGCTCTTGTACTCTTCCTTGAACTGGTTTGCGAGCTCCTTCAGATCCTCCGCATCCAGATCCACATCCTGGGTGACACCCTTCTTTGACTTCATCTTGTCGATGAGCTGCTCGAAGTACTTCTTGCCTACCTCCATTACCACGTCGGAGTACATCTGTATGAACCTTCTGTAGCAGTCCCAGGCCCATCTTGGATTGTTCGATTTCTCCGCGAGAGTATGTACCACTGTCTCGTTCAGACCGAGGTTGAGGATCGTATCCATCATACCCGGCATGGAAGCCCTTGCACCCGAGCGTACCGACACCAGGAGCGGATTCTCCCTGTCGCCGAATTTCTTTCCGGTGATCTCCTGCAGCTTGTCTATATACTCCATGATCTGCCCGAAGATCTCGTCATTGATCTCCCTGCCGTCCTCGTAATACTGCGTGCAGGCCTCTGTCGTGATGGTGAAGCCCTGCGGCACGGGGAGTCCGAGATTCGTCATCTCCGCGAGATTCGCTCCCTTGCCCCCCAGCAGTTCGCGCATATCCGCGTTTCCTTCAGTGAATAGATACACCCATTTCCTCATTAATTCTTTCCCTCCATACTAATTTAATCCCGAAATACCCTCGGCGATTTACACATTATACCAAAAGCGAAACGTTTCATCAACGTTATGGTGCAGGTGCTGCGGCGGCCTGTGCTGCGGCGGCTGCAGCCTGTGCAGCTGCGGCTGCGGCGGCCTGCTGGGCCTGGAGTGCCGCCATCATGGCGGGGTCCACCGCCCCTATATCTCCGTTCTCTTCTCCGCCTCCCATCGTCACCACATTGTTGGACGAGAGAGTATTGACCGTAGGCACTGCATCCGTACGCGGGTTGCCTGCCGCATCAAGAGAGTGCGGGCACCACCCGGGGATCGCCGGTGTACCTGCCACCCGGAAAGGACACGTCTCCGACGCCGCCTGGCCCGTAAGGCTGCAGATGTAGTTATATGTATGTATTCCCGAGCACGACTGCGAGGGCACCGTGTCCACCCTGTAGAACTCGGAATGTGCCGTTCCCACCGCCTGATCGTAGCTCGATGCCAGCAGTCCCGTTTTATTACATACCACCGCTGTTGTGATATCCGAGGGCTTCACGAAGTCCTTCTCCGGCAGACCCTCATGCAGCGGCTCCATCACCGCTCTCCATACGGTCCTGGCCAGCCTCTGCTGAGCCTTGTCGTACATCTTCTTGTTGTTGTCATACCCTGCCCATGTGGTGCAGGTATAGTAGGGAGTATATCCCGCGAACCATACATCGTTCTCTCCGGTCGTGGTACCGGTCTTACCCGCTATCTTCTGCGTCCCGAAGTTTACCGATGCACCCGTTCCCTTGGTGACCACATCCTCCATCGCTGATGTCAGAAGCCAAGCCGTGCTCTCCTTGAGCACCTGCTTACCCGGCAGGGCGGTATTGTCGATCAGCACGTTCCCGTCATGATCCAGTATCTTCGTATAGAATATCGGCTCACGGTACACACCCTGATCAGCTATGGTGGCATAGGCCGCGTTGAGCTCATAGTTCTTGACGCCGTGAGTGATACCGCCGAGCGCCAGTGCCTGCTGCACATCCGACATCACCGTGCCGTCGGAGAGCACCTCATTGTCCACCAGAGTCGTGAAGCCGAAGTTAAGCAGATATTCATATCCCACTCTCGGGGTGATCGCAGTCAGAGTCTTGACCGCTATGATGTTCATCGACTGCTCGATCGCATACCGGAGTGTCACAGGTCCCTTGTATCCCGAAGAATACCAGTTGGAGACCGGTCTTCCGTTGGCGTAGTTGTACGGCTCATCGACCTCCACCGAACCCAGCGTCCTGACACCGGTATCAAATGCGGGAGCATAAGCAGACACCACCTTAAACGTGGATCCGGGCTGTCTCTTCGTATCCGTTGCACGGTTGAGTGTCAGCGATGCCTCTTTCTTTCCTCTGCCTCCCACCACGGCCTTCATATAGCCCGTGTGCTGATCCATGATTGAAAGTGATATCTGCGGCTGAGGCGTGATCGATATCGTCTCGGCTTCAATGCTGTAGCCCTGACTCTCCAGATATTTCTTATACACCTCGGCATCGGCTCTGGCATCCTCCTCAGAGGGATAGAGTCTGTCATACCCGTTCTTTCCCTGATCCTTGAAGTACATCTCCATCATCTGAGCCGAGAAATTCTGTACATTATCATCCTTGTCCACGCCCGTCACTCTGTAGTCCAGAAGATACTCCGTCTTATCCGGATACAGCTCCGGGTCACCGGTCACCTTGTCACAGAGGTTCTGTATCTTGGTGTCCTGAGTAGCGAAGATCTGCAGTCCACCGGAGTAGAGCATGTTGTAGGCCTGGGTCTCCGAGTATCCCAGCTTCTCCTGGAAGTCATCCATGATCTCCTGCACCATCGCATCCACGAAGTACGTGTTTATGGAGTTCTCCTCGGTCTGCTGGTTCACCTTCTGTATGCGCTCATAAGGATCGTCGGCCATGGCCTCCGCATAGGTCTGGTCATTTATATATCCCTGATCCAGCATCTTCTCCAGCACTATCGCGCGGCGAGTGGCATTGTTATCGGGATGCGATATGGGATTGTATCTGCTGGGGTTACTGGTGATGGCCGCTATGACCGCAGCCTCGGATAGGTTCAGATCCGATGCGTTCTTACCGAAGTATCTGAGCGCAGCCGCCTGCACTCCCAGAGTATTCTGCCCCAGGTTGATGGTGTTGAGATAAAGCTCCAGGATGCTCTCCTTGGTCACCCCGGGCTGTCTCTCCAGCTGTATCGCGAGATACTGTTCCTGTATCTTTCTCTTTATCTTCTCGAACTTCGACTCGCCGCTGGCCCACTTTTCGAACACCGAATTCTTTATCAGCTGCTGGGTGATGGTACTTGCACCCTGCGACATGTCCCTCGTGCTGAGCACGATATAAGCAGACCTTGCGATACCCTTTATATCTATACCGTTATGCTCATAGAATCTCTCGTCCTCCATCGCGACGAAGGCATGCTGCATGTCCAGTGGGATCTTGTCTATGGTCTGGTAGATACGGTTGGAATTGGTGGCCACCAGCTTGGTCATCTGGTTGCCGTCACTGTCATAGACCGCGCTGGAATAGCCTGTCGGACGCACGTCTATGGTAGAGATATCCGGCGCAGTGACCAGAATGCCCCTGAACACGCCCACGCCGGCGAATGCTCCTGCCAGCACCGCAGTCACGAACACTATGATCATCGCCTTATAAAAACCCGCGCCAAGAGCGTTGGTAAACTTCGGCATCTTGGCGTGTAGCTCGTTTCTTTTCTTTTCTATACCTCTGCGGCTGTAATTCATGTCAGATCAGTGAAGCTGAACCCTTCTATATCTTCATTTTCTTCGGAGTCTGCCTTGACCACGTTGTCCTTATCGTCCCTGACATCTCCTATTATCTTTTCATCATCCGCAGCCTTATCCTTCGTCAGATCCAGCGTGACATAGTGATCGTCACCGCTCTTTTCTCTGTCGAGGAAATCCTGCAGGTCATCATTATCCTCTTCGTCGAACTCATCGAAGTCGTCCTTGTAGTCTCCGTACTTGTCCCGTGTCAGCAGGTAATATGCGCTCACTGCCGCTGCACCCAGGAAAGCCACTCCGAAAAGTCCTTTCAGAAAATTCTTCATAAGACGGTACCCTCCTTATAGTAAAAGTA
>DNLO01000205.1:4203-6294 GCA_003488445.1 Lachnospiraceae bacterium
GTATTATATCACACTTGTCCTGCAGGTGCATAATTGTGGTAAAATCCTTTCCATGAGACATCACTTGTGCCACAGATACATATTTGCCATCATGCCGGTGCTCCTTATCCTGACCCTCGCGCTTTCTCTTTCAGGCTGCGGGAAGAAGGAAGAAGAAAAGAAGGAACCCCGTATCGTATTCACCACGGGCTTTGAAGAGAACGAGCTCTTTTTCATAGGTGAGAAGAAATGCTATCTCCCGGAGGCCCTGCTCTATATCAGCACCCACGATACGAACTACGAAGATATGTACGGTCCCGAGATTATGGACCGTAACGTGAACGGTACAGAGATCTCCGACAAGCTCACCGGGCTTGCCCTCTCCCGGCTTGCCCAGATCAAGACCATGGATCTCATGGCTGCAGACAGAGGAGTGACTCTCTCAGACAGAGACCTGGATAAATGCACCCAGGCTGCCGACAGATATATGCGCTCGCTTTCCGCTTCCGATATCAGTGAGCTGGGCATGACATACGAAGTCATACTCGGCATGTTTCAGGACTACGCTCTGGCCTGGAATGTATATGCTGATGTCACGAAGGACATCAATCCGGAGATCTCCGATGATGAAGCCCGCACCATCACTCTGAAGGCCATCATGATCACATCACCCGACCAGGCGAAAGCCCTTCAGCTTGCAGGCTCCCTCTATGCCGAGGCCGAAGCCGGCAAGGACTTCGACTCCCTGGCTGACGGTCACGAGGAGGCCTCACTTGAGAAGTTCTCCTTCAGCAAGGATACCTCCGAATACTCCCGCGATTTTGTGGATGCCTGTTTCCGGCTCTCCACCGACGAGATCTCCGCACCCATGGTGGTCCCCGAGGGTGTCTGCATCGTCAAGTGCATCAGCTCCTTTGACCAGGACGAGACCGATGCCAACAAAGTCCGCATCGTAGAGAAACGCAGGGCCGAGGCCTTCTCGGAGGTCTACTCGGACTTCGCCTCCGGCCTCTATGCCGGCTTCAACAGCGACCTGTGGGATGAGCAGCACCTTACGAACCGTCGTCTCGACACCACCGAGAATTTCTTCCAGGTCTACGAGGACATCTTCTCCATCCTTTGAATTCTCTGTTAGCACTCACCTTTGTCGAGTGCTATTGACAATTTCCCCTCATAGCTATACAATACTTTGGATTCAGGATCAACCAGACTCAGGAGGAAATGTATCATGTCAGAGAAAAAGGGATCACTTTCGATATCAAGCGAAAATATCTTTCCCATAATAAAGAAATGGATGTACTCGGATCAGGATATCTTTATCCGTGAGCTCATATCCAACGGCTGCGATGCCATCACCAAGCTCAAGAAGCTGGAGATGATGGGCGAATATTCCGCCCCCGCTTCCGAGACCGGAGGGGACGCAGATGCGATGCTCAAGGGCCGTATCGATGTGGAGTGTGACAACAAAGGCAAGACTCTTACCTTCATAGATAACGGTATCGGAATGACCTCCGAAGAGGTGGACAAATATATCAACCAGATCGCCTTCTCCGGAGCCACGGACTTCATTCAGAAGTACAAGGACAAGTCCGACTCCGACCAGATCATCGGTCATTTCGGACTCGGCTTCTACTCTGCCTTCATGGTGGCAGACAAGGTCGAGATAGATTCGCTTTCATATGCGCCCGGTGCGACTCCTGTCCACTGGGAATGTGACGGAGCCGGCACGGACTACACCATGACCGACGGCACACGCGACAGGGTCGGCACGAAGATCACGCTTCACATTTCGGATGACTGCCTGAAATACTGCAACGAGTATTCCGTCAGGGAGGTCCTGGACAAGTATTGTTCCTTCATGCCCCAGGAGATATACCTCACCACAGTGGATGCTCCCAAGCCCGAGCCCAAAAAGGATAAGGACGGCAAGGAGCTTCCTCCCGAGCCTCCGAAGCCAATCAATGATATCAGCCCTCTCTGGGCCAGGACTCCGAGCGACTGCAAGGATGAGGATTACAAGGATTTCTATATGAAGGTCTTCCACGATTACAGGGAGCCGCTCTTCTGGATACACCTCAACATGGACTATCCCTTCAACCTCAAGGGTATCCT
>DNLO01000007.1 GCA_003488445.1 Lachnospiraceae bacterium
CCACCTTTGCCATATCCACGATGCTTGGAGGTTCGAAGATACTCCTGATCGGAAACGTGATAGAGCAGGAGTTCACCCTGTCCTATGACTGGAACCTGGGAGCGGGGCTCTCCATAGTGCTCATGGTATTCATAGTCGTGAACATGGTGGTATCGATCATCTCCGACAATAAGGGAGAAAAGGGATGAAGACAAGGCTCGAGAAGATATATATGGGCATCATCTTTGTCTTCATGTATGCCCCCATACTGACGCTCATAGTGCTGTCGTTCAACAGCAGCAAATCCAGAGCGAGATGGGGCGGCTTCACTCTGCAGTGGTACGCCAATCTCTTCAGCGACAATGCGGTGCTGAACGCCATGGCCAACACTCTGATCATAGCCCTCATATCCACGGTGGCAGCCACTGTGATAGGGACCATGACCTGTGTGGGACTCATGGGGCTGAGAAGGAGGAGCAGAGCCTTCATCATGGGCGTCACGAACATCCCCATGATAAACGCCGATATCGTGACGGGCATATCTCTGATGCTGCTCTTCAAGGTGCTGCACTTCGAGACCGGCTTCATCACTGTGCTGCTGGCCCATATCACCTTCAATATCCCGTATGTGATGCTTGCGGTGCTTCCCAGGATGAAGACCATCAACCCCAATGTATACGAGGCTGCGGTGGACCTGGGTGCAGGACCCTTGTATGCCTTCAGGAAAGCAGTGCTTCCGGACCTGATGCCTGCGGTGCTCTCAGGCTCGCTCATGGCTTTCACGATGTCCATAGACGACTTTATCATCACATATTTCACCAAGGGGTCCGGCTTCGATACCCTCTCCACAAAGATATACAACGAGGTGAAAAGGGGCATACAGCCTGAGATATATGCACTCTCATCCATCATCTTCGTGATGGTGATCATACTGCTGGCGGCATCCAACAGCCTGAGGCAGAGGCAGGGCAGGACGAAGAGGAATGCCTCGCTCTACAAGGTGGAGAAGAAGATATCCAAGGGACAGGCGGTCCTCATAGGAGCGGCTTCCGTATGCATCATACTGCTGGCCATGTACTTCGGCGGAGTCTTCACAAGGAAGAGCAATCAGCTCTTTGTATATAACGCGGGCGAATACATAGATCCCGAGGTCATAGAGATGTTCGAGGAGGAGACCGGCATAGAGGTGGTCTATGACGAGTTCGAGACTCTGGAGATCATGTATGCCAAGATGGTGCAGGATGATGCAGCCTACGACGTGATCTGCCCCTCGGACTATATGGTAGCCAAGATGATAAGCTCGGGGATGCTGCGCGAGCTGGATCTGGATAAGATACCCAACAGGAAGAACATAGGAGAGCAGTATCTGGAGTCTGCGAGATCCTTCGATCCGGAGAACAAATACTGTGTGCCCTACTGCTGGGGCACAGTGGGGATACTGTACAATAAGAACCTCGTGGACGATCCGGTAGACAGCTGGGATATCCTGTGGGATCCGAAATACTCAGGGCAGATACTGATGCAGGACTCCATAAGGGATGCTTTCATGGTGGCACTGGAGCGCAGGGGATATTCGGTGAATACCACGGATCCTGAGGAGCTGGAAGAGGCGGCCGCAGATCTCATAGAGCAGAAGCCCCTGGTGCAGGCCTATGTCATAGACCAGGCGAGAGACAAGATGATAGGCGGAGAGGCGGCGATGGCTGTCATATACTCCGGCGAGGTCATATATGCCCAGAGGGAGAACCCGGATCTGTGCTACAGTGTGCCCAAAGAGGGCTCCAACGTGTGGATAGACGGCTGGGTGGTGACGAAGAGAGCCAGGAATCCGGAGGCTGCCATGAAGTGGATAGACTTCATGTGCCGGCCGGACATAGCGCTGATGAACTTTGATTTCATCACTTATTCCACGCCGAACACGGCTGCAAGGGATATGATAGAGGACGAGGATATCAGGAACTCCGAGGTGGCCTACCCCGCTGAGGATGTGCTTGAGCGCTGTGACACCTATTCATATCTCGGAGAAGAGGGTGATGCCCTCTACAACAGGATGTGGAAGAAGGTCAAGTCGGGCAGCTGAGCATGGCAGAGGGCAGCCGGGCATATGTTGCCATAGACCTGAAGTCTTTCTACGCATCCGTAGAGTGCAGGGAGCGTGGACTGGATCCGCTGACTGCCCGTCTCGTGGTGGCGGACGAGAGCAGGACGGAAAAGACTATCTGCCTCGCAGTGACCCCGGCTCTGAAGGCCTTTGGCGTACCGGGCAGGCCCAGACTGTTTGAGGTGGTGCAGATGTCCAGAGAGAAAGGCTTTGACTTCATGACAGCGAAGCCCAGGATGGCGCTGTATATGAAGTACAGTACCAGGATATACAGCATCTATCTGCGCTATGTGGCACCGGAGGATATCTTCGCTTATTCCGTGGATGAGGTCTTCATCGACGTGACATCGTATTTGCATATCTATGATATGACACCCCATGAACTGACCATAAAGATGATAAGGGAGGTACAGAAGGAGACCGGGATCACCGCAACGGCGGGGATAGGCACCAACATGTATCTTGCGAAGATCGCCATGGATATAGTGGCGAAGCATATGAACGCGGACAAGGATGGAGTCAGGATAGCAGAGATAGATGAGAGAAGCTACAGAGAGCTGCTCTGGGACCATGTACCCATCACCGACTTCTGGAGAGTGGGGAGAGGCACGGCAAAGCGGCTGGCTTCTCACGGACTGTATACCATGGGGGATGTGGCAAGATGCTCCATAGGAAAGGAGAGCGACTATCACAATGAAGAGCTGCTGTATCGGCTCTTCGGCATAAATGCAGAGC
>DNLO01000041.1 GCA_003488445.1 Lachnospiraceae bacterium
TAGCTGCCTCTATCTTCTTTATCGCGTCGTCGATCTGTCTCTGCTTCTGCCTGACGGTACGAGGTATCCAGTCCATCTTGCGGATCTGGTCCAGTATGGCGCCTCTTATGCGCAGCGAGGCATAGGTCTCGAACTTGACCGCCTTGGCAGGGTCGTACTTGTCTATGGCATCTATGAGCCCGAACACACCATAGCCTACCAGGTCATCGTACTCCACATTGTATCCCAGATACATGGAAAGCCTTCCGGCCACGACCTTTACCAAAGGCGCATATTCCACTATTATCTTCTCTCTGATCTGGGGTGACTTGGTCTTCCCGTATTCGTTCCAGAGTTTTTGTCTTCCGACATCATCCATCAGCTACTCTTCCTTGATCCTTCCCTATGCCGGGCCCTCTCCTGAAGGGCCTGTCTCTTCACCGGCCTCGGGGTTTTCTTCTAAGATCACGCCCTCACTTTCCTCTCCGGGCTCTTCCTCACTCTTTCCTTTTTCGATCACATTGCCATCCGCATCCACCATATCAGGTGTCAGCAGCTCTATCCTGTCCAGGAATATCTTTATGATATCCCCTACCACCAGGAAAGCCAGCAGGCTCACAAATATGATGACCAGAGCTGTCTTGAGCTCCGTCTGCCTGACAAACACACATACTGCAGCTGCCAGTCCTCCTGCCAGCATCACGATCGCCGGCACGGTCTTTGTCTTCAGATGCAGTGGCTTGGGCTCTTCATCGGCCTTTTTCTTCTTTGAACCTGCCGCCTGCGCAGCCGGCTTCGCAGGAGCTGCGGCCTGACCTCCCCCAATGGGTGCCGGGCTTTGACCGTTCCCGCCTATCTCCTCGCTCATATGGTCTTAGGAGGCTTTCCCACTGCCTTTATGATATAGTCACCGGTCTCGGGATAGAACTCCACGGTGCGCCCGTAGTTCAGTCCGGTGTCCTCTGCCTTGATAGGGATCTTGAGCTCTGCGAGCTTCTTCTTAACGGCAGCCACATTCCTGTCACCCACCTTCACCAGCGGCGAGTTCTGCTGCATGGCAAACATCTGTGCCCCGCCGGCGATCTTGGCGACCATCATGTTGCGCCTCGCACCTGCCTTCTCCATCTGCCTCACCAGCTCTTCCACTCCGGTATCGGCAAACTTTGCTATATTCGCATTATTCTTTATTTCTTTAGAGTCCGGAAGCATCACATGAGCCAATCCGCCAACCTTGTTGCCCGTATCCCTTATGGCTACACCCACGCAGGAACCCAGGCCCAATGTTGTGATGCTGTTGGGGCTGATGCACAGCTTCAGGTCAGCCATGCCCACTTTTATCATCTCAGCCATTCATCACTCCTGAAAATATCGTAGTTACAATTTTTACTGCATTACACCCAGGGCCTTCAGCAGCTTGCCGTACGACTCCAGATCCGGGGTCAGCACGAAGTAGCCGTTGAGCTCGGTGTCCTCCGAGAAGGACGTCTGTATGAGGAGCATCTTGTCTCCCACCATACCGAACTCGATAGCGGGAACCGAAAGCAACGCCTCCGCCATATCCATCGCCAGAGAAGGGACGGACTCTATGATCTTGAGACCGGTAAGCATAGAAAGAGAGTTCAGATAACTGCCGACTATGATGTTACCTATCTCACTCAGAGCCGACTGCTCCATCTCGTTGAAGGGCTGTCCCTCTTCGAAGACGGCCTCCCCTCCTCCCATCAGACGGGATACCAGATCATGTGCCGACTTCTCTTCCAGCAGGAACATGATCGATCCGGTGATATCTCCGGAGATCTGCAGATAAATACCTGCCATTATCTGCTCCTCTCCGCCGAGCGCCTCGCCCATCTCCGAAAACTCAACGAGCTCGACCTTGGGGACCCTCATATCCACTTTGGTACCTATCATTGTAGCCAATGCTGTGGCTGCATTGCCTGCGCCTATATTACCTATCTCGCGCAGGACATCGTAGTACATGGCATCTACATTGTTCAGATCCAGTTCAGCCATACAGTGCCTCCTTTATATCTGCTGTTCCCGCTCTCCTATCACAGTCGCGAGATTAAGTATGGAGACGAGACCTCTGTCTGTCTTGCCGACAGTCGTGATATATCCGTTCGTCTCTTCTTTCTTTTCAGCAGAAACCTTCTCTATCTGTGAATCATAGATATCGAGAACCTGCTCTACCTCATCCACTATGAGACCGATGGACGCCTGGGGATCCAGCTTCACGATGATGATCCTTGTCTTGCCGGTATACTCGAGCTCCTCCATGCCGAACCTGAGCCTCAGGTCCATGACGGGGATGACCTCACCTCTCAGGTTGATCACGCCCTTGAAGAACTCTTCGATGTTCGGGACTCTCCTGATGGCAGGGACTTTTACGATATTATCGATATACTTGATATCTATACCGTAATGCTCTATTCCAAGGTTTACCACAATATACTGAGTAGCCTTGTCTTCCACGTATTTTTCTAATTCTTCCATATACAGTTCCTCCAAATCATGTATAGTGCGTACTGTTAATTCCGGTGTATGGCTATGCTATCAGATGAGTGCGTTTGCATCTATGATAAGAGCCACCTCGCCGTCGCCAAGGATCGTAGCGCCGCTTATCACTCTGTCGGTGTTGATGTACTTGCCGAGGGACTTGATGACCACTTCCTGCTGTCCCATGAGCTCGTCCACGACAAGACCGGCCTGTGAATCGCCCTTCTTGACTATGACCACTATCATATCCTCGTCCTCGTTGTGTGTAGACTCCACACCGAGGATATTGGACATCCTGACAATGGGGATGACCGTTCCGCGGAGCTGTATGACCTCCTTGCCCTGTACGAGCTTGAGATCCGACTCCTGTACGCTCTCTATAGTAGTGATGGAGTCCAGAGGTATGGCATACTTCTCTTCTCCTACTATTACCATGAGTGCCTGGATGATAGCCAGTGTCAGCGGCAGTCTGATGATCCATGTGCTGCCCTCATCCAGCTTGGTCTTCACGGACACATCGCCGCCCAGAGACTCTATGTTGCTCTTGACGACATCCAGTCCGACTCCTCTTCCCGAGATATCCGTGACCTTCTTGGCCATGGAGAAACCGGGATCGAAGAGGTAATTGATGACCTCTTTATCCGTGTACTGAGATGCAGTCTCCTCGGAAGCCAGTCCTCTCTCGACTATCTTCGCCCTTACTGCCTCTACGTCAATACCCTTACCGTCGTCGCCCACCTCGATGATGACCGAGTTGCCGTCCTGATATGCGTTGAGGAAAATGGTACCCATCTCGGGCTTGCCCTTTGCAGCCCTCTCGTCGGGATGCTCCAGACCGTGGTCCGCACTGTTCCTTATCAGGTGCATCAGAGGATCGCCGATCTCATCCACCACTGTACGGTCGAGCTCTGTCTCCTCACCGGTGATGGTCAGCTGCATCTTCTTATCCAGCTTCTTCTCCAGATCACGTACCATACGAGGGAACTTGTTGACGGCGCTCTCTATGGGCACCATCCTGACCTTCATGACTGCTTCATGCAGGTTGGTGGTCACGCTCTCCAGATACTCTACCTGCTCGTTCAGCGTCTGGCTGGATGTCTCTCCGCCGTCTGCCGCCGATACGATGGTATTCTTTGCTATGATCAGCTCGGACACGAGGTTCATCAGTGTATCGAGCTTCTCTATATCTACTCTTATGGTCTTGGATATGACGGGCTTCTTCGACTGAGCCTGAGGCTTGCCTGCGGCATCTCCCTTTGCGGCGGGAGCTGTCTCCGTCTTCACTGCGGGAGCTGTCTCCTTTACCTCGGGAGCCTCCTCCTTGGTCTCCTCACTTCCGGCCTCGCTGCTCTCTGCAGCTGCGCCTGCACCGAAGTTCTGCATCATCTCTGCGGTATACTCCTCGCCGACAGCCTCCTCTATCTCGGATACGCTCATGATGGCTGCCTTCGCGCTCTCCATATCGCTGTCACAGATGGTGAACAGGCTGAAGCAGAAGTCAAACTTCTCATCCTCGATATCCTGTGATGAAGGATCTGTGGCGATGACCTCACCCATATCCTCCAGTGCCTTTATTACGAGGAAAGCTCTTGCTGCCTTCAGCAGGCAGGTCTCCTGGATATATACGCTGAAGCCGAACACATGCTTGCCGGCTAATATCGCATCCTCCATGACTCCCTTTGCGG
>DNLO01000187.1:0-4215 GCA_003488445.1 Lachnospiraceae bacterium
TGATAAAGATACGTCTGCATGACCGGTCGGTGGAGCTTGTGGTGAACATAGATGAAAATATGCCGCGCATCCTGTACGGTGATGAGATCAGGCTGAAGCAGGTGCTGATCAATCTGCTGGGAAATGCCGTTAAATTCACCAAGAAGGGATATATAGAGCTGCGGGCCGGATTCGAAAAGATGGATGAGACCCACTGTGAGCTGAGGATGAGTGTGAAGGATACCGGCATAGGCATCAGGGCTGAAGACGGAAAGGATATATTCTCCAGCTTCACTCAGGTGGATACGAAAAGAAACCGCTCAGTGGAGGGTGCCGGACTGGGACTTGCCATCAGCCGGAATCTGGTGGAGGCCATGGGAGGCACGATCTCCTTTGAGAGCGTCTACGGGAAGGGTACGACCTTTTCATTTACCGTAATCAGCGGAGTGGAGGACTGGAGTCCTGTGGGCAGCATAGACAGATGGGTGAGCGTGACGAAGGATGCGACCTTCAGGATATCCTTTCTTACCCGTGATGCGAGAGTGCTCATAGTGGATGACAACGAGATGAACCTGGAGGTGGCGGAGGGGATACTCTCGCCCTATGACATAGACGTGGTGAAGGCCTCGAGCGGGGCTGAGGCCATGATCAGATTCCAGGAGAGGAAATACGATATCGTCCTGATGGACCACATGATGCCGGTAATGGACGGAGTGGAAGCCATGAAGAAGATACGCAGCATGCCGGGCGGCCGGGATGTGGCGATGGTAGCCCTGACGGCAAATGTCATCAGCGGCGTGGAGGAAGAATACAGGAAGATGGGCTTCGACGACTATCTCGGAAAGCCCATAGAGCCGGAGGCTATGGAAGAGATACTGAAGAAGTTCCTGCCGCCGGAAAAGATGAGATCCGTGGATGAGGCGGCCGAAGAGAAGCGGACAGACGCTTCGGTGCCGCTGATGACTGAGAACCTGAATGACTATATAGATAAAGAAGTGGGACTGAAGTACTGTATGGGAAGCACCTCTCTCCTTAACAAGATGCTCGCGGCCTTTGTATCCACCTCCAGGTGTGACAGCCTGGAACAGCTGTACAGGGAGAAGAACTGGGATGAATACAGGATCGCAGTGCATTCGGTAAAGGGTACATCGCTCAATATAGGGGCGACGGCTCTGCATGAAGAGGCAAAAGCGATAGAGACGGCGGTGAAGGAAGACCGTTTTTCATATGTTGATGAGAACCACGCAGCTTTTGTAGCCTATTACAGGCATCTGACAGCTCTAATAGAGGAGCATCTGAAGACACTGTCATAGCGGCAGAGCGCCATATGGCTGCATGATCGGTGCGCTTGACATAATATTCAAATCATTTTATTATATTTTGGTATGTCATACAGGGCATCCTGTGTGGCGTATTCCAAAACTTAATTAGGAGGTACTTCTGTACGATGTCAACGTTGTCAACGATCGTTATCTGTGCAGTGGTACTGGCAGCAGCTATCGTCATTACAGCATTTGTTGCTTCTAATCATACGAAGAAGGTCTTCAATGACAAGATCGGAAGAGCTGATGAGAAGGCAAGACAGATCATAGATGATGCACTGAAGGAGGCTGAGGAGAAGAAGCGTGAGGCCCTGCTCGAGGTCAAGGAAGAGTCCATAAGGACCCAGAACGAGATCGAGAAAGAGGTAAAGGACAGACGCGCCGAGGTTTCCAGGCTCGAGCGTAGAGTGCAGCAGAAGGAAGAATCTGTCGACAAAAAGGCTGATGCGATCGATAAGCGTGAAGCCAGTGTGGCGGCCAGAGAAACGGAGCTCGCGAAGGAAAAGGAAAAGATAGCGAAGCTCAATGAGGAACGCGTACAGGAACTCGAGAAGATCTCGGGACTGACCTCTGAACAGGCAAAGGAATATCTTTTAAGGATTGTAGAAGATGATGTAAAGCACGAGTCCGCTGTGATGATCAAGGAGTATGAGTCACGTGCGAAGGAGGAAGCGGACAAAAAGGCCAAGGAGTACGTCGTAAGTGCTATCCAGCGCTGCGCTGCCGATCAGGTGGCAGAGACGACTATCTCGGTGGTACAGCTGCCCAATGATGAGATGAAGGGCCGCATTATCGGACGTGAGGGTAGGAATATCCGCACGATCGAGACACTCACAGGCGTAGATCTGATAATAGACGATACGCCGGAGGCTGTCATTCTTTCAGGCTTCGATCCGATCAGGAGAGAGGTGGCGCGTATAGCGCTGGAGCGTCTGATAGTAGATGGACGTATCCACCCCGCGCGCATAGAAGAGATGGTCGAAAAGGCGCAGAAGGAGGTCGAGAACCAGATCAAGGAGGAGGGCGAAGCAGCCACTCTCGAGGTCGGTATCCACGGACTCCATCCGGAACTCGTCAGACTTCTCGGCAAGATGAAGTTCAGGACCAGCTACGGACAGAATGCGCTGAAGCACTCTATAGAGGTGTCACAGCTCACGGGTCTTCTGGCAGCAGAGATCGGCGGTATCGATGTGAGACTGGCAAAGCGTGCCGGACTCCTGCATGATATCGGAAAGGCTGTGGATCATGAGATGGAGGGCAGCCATGTACAGCTCGGATCGGAGATCTGCAGAAAGTACAAGGAGTCGCCCACAGTATTGAACGCCGTGGAATCTCACCACGGAGACACAGAAGCTACATCACTTATTTCCTGTCTGGTACAGGCTGCCGATACAATATCGGCCGCAAGACCGGGTGCGAGAAGAGAGACACTCGAGAACTATACCAACAGGCTGACACAATTGGAAGATATTGCGGATTCCTTCAAGGGAGTCGAGAAATCCTTTGCTATTCAGGCAGGCAGGGAAGTCCGGGTCATCGTGGTTCCGGAGCAGGTTTCGGATTCGGATATGGTACTTATGGCCAGGGATATATCAAAGCGCATCGAGAACGAGATGCAGTATCCCGGCACAGTGAAGGTAAGTATGATAAGAGAATCAAGAGTGACCGATTACGCAAAATAAGTTTAAGGACAAGGCCTGATGATCTGTATGATCAGCGGGCCTTTTTTCCTTATGTGAGGAGCGGTTCAGATGAAGAACAAACTGGGAGACATAGCCATCATAGTAGCCATAGTAGGTGTGATAGGCGTGCTTTTGTTTATGAAAAAAGATGCCATCATGGAGGCATTGCATATACAGCCGAAGGCAGGGAGTGAAGCGGCGGAAGAGGTCACGGAGGAAGCGACCGAGGCGAAGAGCGCCCCGGCAGAGGCGGCATCCGAGACGCAGCAGGTGTCTGCACCCGACGTGGGAGAAGGCATACAGGTGTCGAACAGCCTGAAGGTCACGGACCCGCTGCTGGAGGCGAAGAACGTGAAGCCTGTCAGCGGGCCGGCGAACGTGCCTGAGGCGGGTCTGATAGAGAACAACATCATGGGATCCTCCTGGGAGGAGCTGAAGAAGACCTACAGCTATGCAGACTTCGAGGCCGATCCCGACGATATAGCACAGCTCAGATTCCTGAACGACGGATCCATCACCTACTACCAGTCTCCGGGCTCGGGTGAGATCTTCGGAGTGGAGGATGACAATATAGTGGCATATCTGAAGCGCTGGAAGGGAACTCCGCTGAACGAGGCCATAGGAGTGGGAGGTCTCTTCGACATCACACCCTATATCTATCAGGCTACGGATCAGCTGAACTTCTACGAATGGAAGATAGCCAACTGCTATGTGGGCATGCTGGTGCAGGATACGGGGGACGGCGTGGAGGAGAACGCGCCGTTGTACGCCGAGTCCTATGTGATGCAGAGAAGGATCAATACGTTTTACAAGTGATATCCGCAGATCATATCGGCAAATTTTTTTACGGGCATCTTTTGTTGAAAGAATGTGACAGATAAGTTATAATTCAGAGAGTGATTATTTTTTAGAGGGGAGATATCCATGGACACCAATATACTTCTTGAAAATGGTACTAATGAGCTTGAGATCCTCGAGTTCATGCTGGATGACAACTGCTACGGCATCAACGTGGCAAAGATAAGTGAGATCATCCCTTATCAGCCTGTCACTCCCGTGCCGAATGCCCACCCCAGCATAGAGGGAATATTCATGCCGAGAGGAACGATGATCACGGCCATCAACCTGAAGAACTGCCTGCAGAGGGGCTCTCAGGATGACAAGGGTCTCTTCATCATTACCAACTTCAATAAGCTCGATATAGCATTCCATGTGGACTCGGTGGCAGGTAT
>DNLO01000187.1:4386-4893 GCA_003488445.1 Lachnospiraceae bacterium
GATTTCGAGAAGATCGTATCCGACATAGCTCCCGAGACGGGACTCAGAGTAGAGGAGATCAAGGAGCTTGGAGAGAGAGAGAGGAGTGATGTGCCGATACTGATGGCCGAGGACTCCGCTCTGCTGAACAAGCTGATATCCGATTCACTCAGGGAGGCCGGATATGTGAACCTCATCGACTGTGTCAACGGCCAGGAGGCATGGGACTTCATAGAGAAGGCTGCTGCTGAAGGCAACATCAGAGACAAGGTAAGGTGTGTCATCACCGATATCGAGATGCCCATCATGGACGGTCACAGACTCACCAAGCTGATCAAGAGCACCGATTCGACAAAGGATCTGCCTGTTGTCATCTTCTCATCGCTGGTCAATGAGGAGATGAGGAGGAAGGGTGAGCAGCTTGGCGCGAATGCACAGCTGTCGAAGCCTGAGATCGGAAACCTGGTGAGGATCATCGATGATCTCGTGGCGAAGTTCTGATACAGAAAAGACAAAGACAAAACTAAG
>DNLO01000025.1 GCA_003488445.1 Lachnospiraceae bacterium
GAGTTCTTCTGCAAGCCCGGCACCGATCTGGAGTGGTTCGACTACTGGAAGCAGTACTGTATCGATTTCCTGCATGATCTTGGCATGGCGCCCGAGCACATCAAGACCAGAGACCACGATCCCGAGGAGCTGGCATTCTACTCCAAGGCCACCACGGATCTTGAGTATCTCTTCCCCTCCATAGGCTGGGGAGAGCTCTGGGGAATAGCTGACAGGACAGACTATGACCTCTCACAGCATCAGAACACATCGGGGCAGGATATGACCTACTTTGACGATACCACTAACGAGAAGTACCTGCCCTATGTCATAGAGCCGTCTCTCGGCGCCGACAGGGTAGTGCTCGCATTCCTCTGCGAGGCTTATGACGAGGAGACTCTGGAGGGCGGAGATGTCAGGACCGTGCTCCACTTCCATCCGGCGCTCGCTCCCGTGAAGATAGGCATACTGCCGCTTTCCAAGAAGCTGAATGAGGGCGCGGAGAAGATATACGATACGCTCTCAAAGCATTACAACTGCGAGTTCGACGACAGAGGAGCCATAGGCAAGAGGTACAGGAGGCAGGATGAGATAGGCACTCCGTACTGCATCACCTATGACTTTGATTCCGAGACTGACGGTGCGGTGACGATCCGCGACCGTGACTCGATGGAGCAGGAGAGAGTAGCCATAGCGGACCTTGAGAGCTACTTCAACGGGAAGTTTGATATTTAAGCGAAAGCAATAATACAGGAGAGAATAGACAATGAAGCAGTTCACTTCGGATGAGTTAAGAAAAGCATGGAAGGAGTTCTATAAAGAGAGAGGACATGTGGACGTGGGGGCGGTATCTCTGGTATCCGACGGATCCACCGGAGTGCTCTTTAATGTGGCCGGCATGCAGCCTCTGATGCCGTATCTTCTTGGACAGAAGCATCCCATGGGGACGAGGCTTTGCAATGTACAGGGTTGTGTCCGTACCAACGATATCGATTCCGTGGGAGACAGGAGCCATGTGACCTTCTTCGAGATGATGGGAAGCTGGAGCCTGGGTGACTACTTCAAGAAGGAGAGATGCCAGTGGAGCTTCGAGCTGCTGACACAGGTGCTGGGATTCGATGCGGATCACCTCGCAGCAACGGTCTTCGCCGGAGACGAGAACGCTCCGAGAGACGAGGAGGGTGCGAAGTACCGTATAGAGTCCGGATTCAAAAAAGAGAACATATATTATCTTCCCGCAGAGGACAACTGGTGGGGACTGGAATATGGTCCCTGCGGCCCGGACAGCGAGATGTTCTATATCGCGGACGTGCCGGACTGCGGCCCGGACTGCGGACCCGGCTGTGACTGCGGCAAATACACGGAGCTCGGCAACGACGTCTTCATGCAGTATGAGAAGCACAAGGACGGGCACCTCACTCCGCTCGCACAGAAGAACGTGGATACCGGCTGGGGTCTGGAGAGGATCCTTGCTTTCCTGAACGGCACCAAGGATGTGTACAGGACGGATCTCTTCGCTCCCGTCATAGCTTATATCGAGAAGAGCACGGGACTGAAATACGGAGAGGATGAGGAGAAGACCAGATCCATGAGGATAATGGCAGATCACATCAGGACCTCCGTGATGCTGATAGGAGACGCAGCCAGACTCACACCCTCCAATGCAGGGGCGGGCTATGTGCTGCGCAGGCTCATAAGACGTGCGGTAAGGCATGCCAGACTCTTGGAACTTACGAAAGAGAATCTGGTGGATATCGCTGCCATCTATATCCAGAACATATATGAAGAGAGCTACCCGATGCTTAAGAAGAACAGGCTCTTCATCCTAAAAGAGCTCCGAAACGAGATCATCAGGTTTGAGAGTGCTCTGGAGAACGGCATGAAGGAGATGGAGAAGATCATCTCCAGAAAGCAGTCTGACGGTGAGACCGTCATAGACGGAAAGACAGCCTTCTATCTCTACGACACCTTCGGATTTCCTCTGGAGCTCACGCTGGAGATCGCGCAGGAGAAGGGCTTTACCGTGGACGAGGACGGCTTCGGGAAGGCCATGGAGGAGCAGAAGAAAAAGGCCAGGGCAAACCAGAACTTCGCCGCAGACCTGACCAATGATCTTTCGGTGTACGATGATCTGGACCGGGAGATAAAGAGTGAGTTCACAGGATACGATTCGCTTGTGGAGAAGGGCACCATACTTGCAATCTCCGACGGCAGTGCACTGGTGGACAGTCTCGGCCTCGGCAAGGAGGGGACGGTGATCACCGCGAGGACCCCCTTCTATGCGACTATGGGAGGCCAGAAGGGAGACACCGGCAGGATAGTGACCGGTGACGGTGAGTTCGAGGTGATAGAGGCCGTGAAGCTTCCCGGCGAAAGGATAGGTCATGTGGGCATCGTAAGATCCGGAGAGATCAGGGTGTCTGACGAGGCCTCATTTGAAGTGGACAAGGACAACAGGAAGAGTACCTGCATGAACCACTCGGCTACTCATCTGCTGCAGAAGGCACTGAGGACAGTGCTGGGCGAGAGCGTGGAGCAGCAGGGATCCTATCAGGACAGCCAGAGGACCAGGTTCGACTTCAGCTACGGCCAGGCGATGACCGCAAAGCAGCTGCACGAGGCTGAGGAGATCGTGAACCGCAAGATATCCGAGGCAATGAGCGTGGATACGCAGGTGATGTCCATAGAGGAGGCGAAGAAGACCGGGGCCATGGCTCTCTTCGGTGAGAAGTACGGAGAAGAGGTCAGGGTAGTGAACATGGGAGACTGGTCCATAGAGCTCTGCGGAGGTACCCATGTGAAGAATACGGCAGAGATCAAATATTTCAAGATACTCTCGGAGTCGGGTGTGGCAGCAGGCGTCAGACGTATAGAAGCCGTGACCGGCGATAACGTCATAGAGTACTACAGAGACGTGGAGGAGACGCTGAATGAAGCCGCCAAAGCGGCAAAGACGACCCCTCAGGAGCTCATGTCACATATTGAGAAAATGCAGAGAGAACTGAAGGAGCTGAAGTCCGAGAACGAGTCACTCAAGTCCAAGGCCGCAAAAGAGGCTCTGGGAAATGTGATGGATAACGTCAAGGATATAAACGGAGTGAAGCTTCTGACAGCGACTCCCGCAGGCGTTGACATGAACGGACTCAGAGAGCTGTCCGACGAACTCAAGGTGAAGCTGGGTGAAGGAGTAGTGGTGCTCCTCTCAGAGACGGATGGCAAGGTGAATGTAGTGGTAGCCGCAACCGACGGAGCGGTGAAGAAGGGAGCCCATGCCGGCAATATCATCCGCGAGGCCGCCGGGTGCGTGGGCGGAGGCGGCGGAGGCCGTCCGAACATGGCCCAGGCAGGAGGCAAGGATGCATCGGGCATACCGGCAGCACTGGCAAAGGCTGAAGAAGTGCTGAGCGCACAGATCTCATAAAGAGTGATAACGGAGGAAAGTATGGAAGAGAACAATACCGGTAATACAGAGACTGAAGTAACATCAAACAAGCCTGTAACGATCAGGCCCGTAAAGACAGGGATCGGCTGGGGCGGAGTCCTCATCATCTGTCTTTCGGTGATAATCGCGGCAGGGCTTCTGGCCTTCGGACTGAGCAGGTTCCGGTCTGTCGAAAGCCACACCATAGGAGCCACCGGCTCGGCCAGCGTGGACTTCGAGTCCGACCTGATCATATGGAGAGGGACCTTCAACACCCATGCCTATACCACAGACCAGGCTTTCAGGCAGATCAAGGATGATGCGGCCAGTGTAAAGAAGTATCTCATCGATAACGGGATCAAGGAGGACGAGATAGTCTTAAGCTCCATATCCGTGCGTCAGGCCGAGAGAGATGTGTACAGCGACGACGGAGAGTTCCGCTACTCGGAGTTTGACGGTTACGATCTGTGGCAGACCATCACCGTCACCTCAGGGGATATAGACAAGGTGGAGAAGGTGTCCAGAGATGTCACGGACCTTCTTGAGTCGGGCATAGAGTTTGACTCCGACCTGCCCGAGTACTACTGCACCACACTTGATGATGTGAAGCTGGATCTCATAGGCAAGGCTACCGAGAATGCCAGAGACAGGATAGACATCATAGCGCAGGCAGCCGGGGCGGTGCCGGGCAAGCTGGTGAACTCCAACCTGGGTGTATTCCAGATAGTGGCCAAGAACTCCGGCACACAGGACTATACCTATGACGGAGCCTTCGATACCAGCTCGAGATGGAAGACGGCCTCCATCACCGTCAAGCTGGAATACGAGCTGAAGTAGGGCAAGAGCTGAAGCAAAGCTTCGGGGGGAGAGTGTGAATGATAAGGATCTATGCAGACAGCACAAACGATCTGAGTCCGGATTATATCAGAGAGCATGATATAACGATCATACCCCTCTATGTCACCATGGGTGAGAGGACAGGAAAGGACGGCGTGGATTTCACTGCCGGGGAGATATTCGAATGGGCCGAAAAGAACCGTGCGGTGCCCACCACTGCAGTGTTCTCGCCTGCGGATGTGGAGGACTACCTGAAGGAGGCCATGGAGGCCGGAGATGATGTGGTCTTCGTGGGGATATCATCAGACTTCTCGAGCGCCTGTCAGGCTGTGCACATAGCGACTGCGGATCTGGAATACGACGATCATGTGGTGGTGGTGGACTCCAGGAGCCTCTCGTCCGGGATAGGGCTTGTCATCATGGAAGCCGTGCGTATGAGAGACGAGGGTGCAAATATCAGGCAGATAGATACTGCGATGAGGGAGCTGGCTCCGAAGATCAGAGCAAGCTTCGTGATAGATACTCTGGAATATCTCCACAGAGGAGGCAGATGCTCCTCGGTGACTGCGCTGTTTGCCGGCACACTGAAGATCAAGCCGAAGATCGTGGTGGAGGACGGCAAAATGCAGGTGGCGCAGAGGTACAGAGGCAGCCTCCATGCGGTCATCATGAGATATGTGCATGAGATGGAGCAGGAGCTTAAGGAGGCGAAGCCCGATGCGGTGTATATCACTCACTCGGGAGTGGATCCGAGGATAGTGGATGATGTGAGAGAATATCTGGAATCGCTGTCACGTTTCACGGAGATCATAGAGACCAGGGCAGGGGGGATAATATCCTGTCACTGCGGTCCGGGTACCCTTGGAGTGCTGTTCATATCCGGGAAGCAGTAGTAGGACCGCAGAATGAGCGGTGATGGCGGATGCAGAGCATAAGGAGTGTGAGGGATCCGGCCTGAGGCATGGAGGTTTGATATGAAGAATGTAGCCATAGTAGGCATGGGAGCACTGGGTATCCTCTTCGGGGGAGAGATCGCAGAGAACCTGAAGGAAGGACATGCAGCCTTCGTGATGGATGAGGACAGAGCTGTAAGACACAGAAAGGACAGCTACAGCATCAACGGGAGAAACGTCACCTACCCCATAGAGACTCCGGAGGAATTCTTAAAGAACGGCAAGGCAGATCTGATACTGCTGGGGGTCAAGTATCCGGCACTGAATGAGGCGATGGCGCTTATGGAGCCTCTGGTATATGAGGGGACCACCTTTGTATCCATGATGAATGGGATCTCCAGTGAGAGGATCCTGGGCGAGAGATTCGGAGCGGATAAGGTGCTCTATGCGGTATCCCAGGGAATGGATGCCCAAAGGGACGGCACAGGGGTAAAGTATTCGAAACACGGCGAGATCTTCATCGGAGTGCCTAAGGATGCGGACGCAGGTCTTACATCCAGACTCGAGGAGACGGCAGCACTCTTTGAGGAATGCAGGGTGCCCCATACCGTAGAGAGCGAGATCATGTACAGGATGTGGAGCAAGTTCATGCTGAACGTGGGCATCAATCAGACCTGTATGGTATATGACACCGGATATGCCGGAGCCACGGAGCCGGGCTCCGAGGCATGTGTGTTCACCATAGGAGCTATGCGCGAGGTTGCTGCAGTGGGGCAGGCTGAGGGTATAGACCTGGGAGAGAAGGAGATAGAGCAGTACCTGGGGATCATAGCATCTCTTGATCCCAACGCCACACCTTCCATGGGACAGGACAGGAGACAGAAGAGAGCCTCGGAGGTGGATATGTTCGCCGGAGAGGTCATGGCTCTTGGCAGAAAGCACGGCATCAGGGTACCTGCGAACGAGTGCCTGTACAGAAGAGTAAAAGAGATAGAAGCGGAGTATGTAAAGTGAGTAAAGAACTGATACAGCTGGATCACATTTCAAAGTCCTTCGATGGCGAGCTGATACTTGACGATCTGTGCCTGACGATACATGAGAACGAGTTCGTGACCCTGCTTGGACCTTCGGGCTGCGGCAAGACCACTACCCTTC
>DNLO01000005.1:0-3619 GCA_003488445.1 Lachnospiraceae bacterium
ATGCCTCATCCATAAAAGACGAGCCCGTCACCATGCGGCTCTTCGCTCCAAGGGGCGAGCTTCTCTATGACGGCTATGTGCAGTTCATGTTCGCCACCTCTGTCCCCACCATGTATCTGACCACCTCGGAGAATGCCATCGATATAGTGGATGAGACCGCATATGAAGCGGTCGAGAAGCCGCGCGTCGGCTCCACCATGATGATAACCGCCCCTGACGGATCCATAGATGTGGTAACGGATGCTGATATCTACAGGCACGGCAATACCTCTTTCGACTACTTCGATCAGAAGCCGTACAATCTGGGACTGCAGAATAAGATGAGCCTGCTTGGCATGACTCCGGGCAGGAAATGGGTATTGAAATCCAACGGTCAGTACACCACGGTCCTTATGAAAAACAGGGCAGCCTTTGAGATAGCACGGCAGATGGGCATGGACTCCGCCCCCGAGAGCAGATATATCAATCTCTATATAAACGGCAGATATATGGGACTCTACCTGCTGTGTCAGAACATACAGGCTCCGGAGTTCCTCGGAAGCGGCAGAGTGGGAGCCCTGATAGAAAGGGATGTGAAGTACGAGATGCGCCCCCAGTCCTTTGTCGCAGAGGGTATGGGCATGACGATACACTACCCTGAAGGTATGACTTCCGGAGAGATATCCGGGACAGAGGCAGCCTTCACCAGGGCACTGGAGGCTGTGAAAAGCGGCAGTGACCCCGCACAGTATCTGGATATGCAGTCCTTCCTGCAGATGTACATGCTTCAGGACTATCTCGTCCAGACCGACATAGACGGAGACAGCCTGTATTTCTACATTGGGAGCGACGGCCTGATACATGCGGGTCCCGTCTGGGATTTCGACTGCTCCGCAGGTCATATCACTTCCGGCCCCTATCATGACGATCTCACCATAAGGTCAAGATATTTCAATGATTTCGGCGCTTTGTTCTTCAAGGCTCTGGAGCACTCGGAGTCCTTCAGGTCAGAGGCTTCAAAGTATTATACGAAGAGCTTCTCGCCTCTTGTCCGCAGATATCTGTCGGATGGATTCGCACCGGAAGCCGCAGAGTTGGAGAGTTCGTTGAAGATGAGCCTTCTCGCCTGTGATATGTATCCCGTCGACAAGGAGACCGATGACAGCCCCGAAGAGCTGCAGCGCTGGCTCGGCTCCAGAGGTCATTTCCTCGATAATTACTACAACGATGAAGACAGCTACGATCTCGTGAAGTTTGTCTTCACCTGGGGCTCCATGACGGCAGCCGTAAAGCACGGCAGCACCGTCGGGCCTCTCCCTGACGACGCCCATCCCGGCAACAACGAGGATATATGGGGAAAGGTGGAATGCTTCGTGGATGAGAACGGAAATGAAGCAAGTGACGATACCGTGATAGAGGGTGATACTTCACTGTACGCCGTCTATGCCGAAAGGGAGGAGTGAGATGAGAAGCCGCAGTATCTTCATCACAGTCTCTGCCCTGATCCTCCTCGCAGCAGGCCTGCTCTCCTTCCGCATACTGGACAGCCGCCTGTATTATTCGCATCTGGAGGATTACCTTTCCACACATACGATAACCGAGGATGTATATCTGTACCGCGGGAACACTTCCAGGATATCCTTAAGCCCCGCAGAAGACCCTCAGGCTCTGCATGCCTTTATTCCCTCCGAGATGAAAGATAACGTCCATGTCGGCTTCGACCATTTCGACAGGCTGATACTGGACGGAATGACATATCATTCGGGCGACGACATCACAGGCATCATATCCTCGTCCGGTGAGGTGCCGGCGCAGTTCGTAGCTCCGCGTGGGGAGGTCCTCTACGACGGAAAGATCAGCTTTCACTGCCTGGACAGCGTGCCCACACTCTATATCACCACCTCCGAGAATGCCATAGAGACGATCGACAATACTCCCGACGATCCCACAGTCGCAAAGCCCCGCATAGACGGGCGCATGATGATAGTGGAGTCCGGCGGTGCCGTAGATTCCTACGATGACATCACTCTGTCGAAGCGCGGCAACACCACCTTTTTCGGCTACGAGATGAAGCCCTACAATATGAACCTGAATGCTCCGAAGAGCCTGCTGGGCATGACCCCGGGCAGGAAATGGGCGCTGAAGGCCAATGCCATGGACCGCACCCAGCTGCTTCGCAACGAGGCTGCATTTGCCGCTTCACGGCTATCGGACCTCACCCCCTGTCCGGACACCAGATACATCAACCTGTATCTGAACGGCAGATACAACGGTCTCTATATGCTCTCCCAGAGAGTGGATGCCACGGAGCTGATGGGTTTTTCTTCTTCCCTGGACAGTATGAATGCCACCCTGAACACCCCCTCACAGATGACCTCATCCTTTGACGACACTGCGGACGGCATTCAGATACACGGAATAGACCTGCCGGGCGAGCCCGAGGACACCTCGGGAGAATATCTTCTGGAGCTGGACTACAGATACGAGGATGAGCCCTGCTATTTCGTATACAACGAGCCCATCGTAGTGCATTCACCCGAAGCCGCATCGAGAAAAGAGCTGACATACATCGCTGATAAATACCGCGATGCCCGGGATGCTGCCGCCTGTGACGGGGACTATGAGAAGTATATTGATGTGGATTCCTTCGTCAGGATGTATATCATACAGGATTTCTTCTCGCAGACCGACGTAGACTTCGCGAGCTTCTATTTCTATCTGGGCCGTGACGGGCTGTTCCATGCCGGTCCCGTATGGGATTTCGATCTCTCCTGCGGCATGACGGCGGGCGACCCCTATCACGAGGAGCTGACTCTCAGATCACGCCTCTTTACTTCACAGAAGCGCAGCTGCGTCTTCCTTGATCTGCTGGATGATTCCGACCGTTTCATGCAGAGGGTAAGTGAATACTATATGAATGACTTCTCGCCTGCCTATAAAGAATACATGGAAAACGGCTGGGGTATAATGACCTCGGATATCGAGGACTCTCTTGCTGCGAGCTGCCTGCTCTCCGGCATGGAGGATACGGGACACCCGTCCCTCGACAGTGCTAAGGGTCTGGCATCATGGATCAAAAAGCGTGATTCATTTCTTACCGGATACTATTCACATCCCGACGACTACGCGGACATCGTCTTCCATTTCGGCTGGGGCACTGTAGCCGCTGCCGTGAAAAAAGATGAGCCCATCGGCTTCATGCCTGATGACGCTCATCCCGGAAATGATGATGCCTTCTGGGGAGAGATCACGGGATTCGTGGATAAGAACGGCGATCCCGTGGATGACAGCTATGCCACCTCATCCGATACGGATCTCTACGCCGTATATACAGAGGATTCCTATGCCTGGGACAGCTACAGTCTCCCCTGACTCACTGCTCTCCCTTTTTAACGTATACGGTATATATCTGAAATTCTCCTGCCTTCTCATAGCCCTCACAGATCTCTTCAGGCAGACTGTCTATTTCCGCGAAGTTCTCGTTGGTGACCAGGATATGATCAGGGTCTATGGCTCCGGGCTCGGTGACAGAGGCATAATAATCACATACCATCAGCCCGTCCGCGAAGTCCCCGCTTTCATGCATCAGTGTCACATATTCTCTTCCCGATCCGATATTGCGTGCACGCAGTATCTCCGT
>DNLO01000005.1:3731-8806 GCA_003488445.1 Lachnospiraceae bacterium
TCCAGCTCATCGTACTTTATCGTGTCGGCCCTCATGAAGGGATAGGGATCGCCCTTTAATGTCTCCCTGTCCGACAGGATCATCATCACAGCAAACGCAGCCGCGAAGCAGACTCCGATCAGGGCCCCGCGTCCCTTCAGGGCCTTCTCGTAAAGCTCCGCCGTGAACACTATGATCAGAGGACAAAGCGACACCATCAGATATCTGGTATTATTTCCCAGCCCGGTCAGCACCAGGATGAGGACACTGGCAGATACAAGAGCCGCCACGTATAGCATCAGCATATCCCTCTTCCCTTTTCTCTTTCCAAGATATGCCCTCACAGCCCTTATCACGCAGGCTGCGGCAAAAGCAGCCAGCATAAGAGCCCATACCATCCTTAGCACGTATTTGATACCCTCCGCTGACACTATGGATATGCTCTGATCCGGCAGTCCTCCCATCATCTCTATGTAGCAGAGCACAAAAGAGGTGACAGACTCCGGAAAAGTTCCGTTCGATATCATGGTGAAGACAGATGCTTTCATATCGTAGGGCACCAGAGTATTCAGCCCTATCCCGATGACGGAGGCCGCTCCCAGAAGCACCATCACGATATCGTTCCTGCGCGTCTTTTCGGAATACAGGATATACACTCCGAGCACAGGGAGAGTCGCGCTGACAAAGACATAGGGTCCGCTGGAGAACCCGGTGATCAGTGCAAAGAGTGTAAGGAGCACCGAAAAGAATACTGTCCTCTTGCGGTGGCTTTCATCAGACAGCAGCACCGTTATCGCCAGCAGCGGCACCGCCGCCTTCATGCAGTAATAGGCCCCACCGAAGAAAAGCATATCGATATAGAGGAGCTGCCCGAATGAATAGGGTGTGATGAGTGCCAGCATCGCGAGCTTCACTGCAGTCCCTTCAAATCCCGCAATGCCAAGCAACGACCTTGTGATGAAAAGATAAAGGAAAAGAAAAACGATATTCGCTATCCCGAAGGAGAGAAAGATGTCCTTCGTGATGCCGTAGAATAATACGGCCAGCACCGAAGAGCAGTCTATCTCCACCGTAGTGTCATATACCCATCCGGGGATCAGCACTCTCTTCTGCCTCCACATCTCGGCCACATTGACAAAGAGCTTTGCCATGTCGTTGTCAAGGACATCACGGATGGTAAAAAGGTTCACGTATACTATGAACGCCACCTGTATCAATATAAAAAAGTACAGGAGCCTGTCTGTCAGTCCCCTGTCTTCCGCTTTCTTCCAAAGCACTCTTATCTTATCCGGCATACCCTGCCTCAAAGGCTTTCAGATTGATCTCTATCGTCTTGGGAGGCACCGTCTTCTCTATGACCTTCGTCCACTGCTCCTTGGTAAAGTCCATATGAGATGCAGCCATACCCAGCACCACGAGATTAAAGACTCTGGGATTGCCCAGCTTCTTCGCCTCAGCCATGGCATCCGTGGAATACACGGTATGATCAGCCCCAAGGCTCTCCAGTATCCCTTCCGGATACTCTGCCGCCCCTGTGACCACGGGCATGGGATCGATGCGCTCATCATTGACTATCAGTACACCGTCCTTTTTCAGGAAGTGAGCATAGCGCAAAGCCTCCAGCCTCTCGAAGGCTATCAGCACATCCGCCTGGCCCTCCTCCACTATGGGCTCCGCCACCTTTTCTCCGTATCTCACATAGGTCACAACGGACCCGCCGCGCTGTGCCATCCCGTGCACTTCAGATATCTTCACATCATATCCGGCATCCGCCATCAGGCCGCCGAGTATACGGCTGGTGAGCAGAGTTCCCTGTCCTCCCACTCCGACGATCATTATATTCTTAGTAGTCATCTCCACTCTCCTTCATTTCATGTATTATGCGAGAATCAGTATACCATAATATGGAGTCAATGGGGACGGTTCTCTTTGACTCCCCCATGCCCCCGCAGCATCACGTCCGTCTGGAACCGGATTCATTGTATCTTCTGCCAGGACCTTCCGGCCTCCATTCATCTGTCCGGGGCATCCCCTGAAGAACAGTCATCATGACCGTGCCTTCGACACCCGAAGCTTCTGCAGCACTACAGCCGCTGCTATCAGGACCAGCCCCACAGTGTCTGTCGTCGTGCCCGGAAAGATCATCAGGAGACCTCCTGCTATGAGCATGAGCCGGTCCACTATGCTCATATCCGTGAAGAGATATCCCTCCAGAGCCGCAGCTACGCCTGCGACACCGACTAACGATGTGGCATAATGGGCCACCACACTGACCATATCCGCATCGAGAAGCAGCATATCCGGGCTATAGCAGAATACATAAGGGATAATGAATGCAGCGACAGCGAGCTTCGTTGCATTAACAGCTGTGCGGATAGGATCAGACTTTGCTATCGCACTTCCTGCATAGGCCGCCAGAGCCACAGGAGGCGTGATATCAGCGACTATACCGAAATAAAACACGAAGAGATGGGCCGCCAGGATCGGCACTCCCATACGTGTGAGTATGGGTGCGCAGGTCGCCGCCATGATACAGTAGGTCGCTGTCGTAGGCACTCCCATACCCAGGACGATACAGCAGAGCATGGTGAGGAACAGGGCGATGAAGAGCCTGTCTCCTGCCACAGCCACTATGGCGTTGATCATTTCATTGGCGAGTCCGGTCATTGTGATGGTGCCCGCGATGATACCTGCCACACCGCAGGCCGCACCCACGGTGATGGTCCCCTTGCCTCCGGTCTCCAAAGAGTCCAGGAGCTTCTTTAAGGTAAAGCAGTTGCTGCTCTCCTCGTTGTTCCCCACTATAACCTTTGCGAGTGCTCTCTGCTCCTTCTTATCCCTGAGTGCCCGGCAGGCCTTTCTGTAGCCTCCGCCGAGCAGCCCGTCCGCCACTCCGGCCGCTATGGCCGCCAGTATGGAAAGTGCTGCAGCCCTCTGCATCGTCATCATATTCTTTGAGACCCATACGACCAGCAGCACCAGAGGGAGAAGCAGATATATTTTCTTCAGCAGTCCGATAAGGCGCGGGAGTCTCTCTGCAGGGATCCCCGTGAGTCCGTATTTCTTCGCCTCAAGATGGACAGCGATAAAGATACCCGTGAAATACAGGACAGCCGGGAACACAGCCCTCAGCAGGATATCGGAATAGGGTACTCCTATGATATCTGCCATAAGGAAAGCCGCCGCCCCCATTATGGGAGGCATGATCTGTCCCCCGGTGGAGGCCGCTGCCTCTACCGCTCCCGCAAATTCCGGCTTGTATCCCGTCTCCTTCATCATGGGTATCGTGACTGATCCGGTGGTGACGGTATTGCCCACGGAGGAGCCGCTGACCATGCCGCAGAGTGCGGAGGAGATCACGGCGACCTTTGCAGGTCCTCCCGCGAACCTTCCCGCTATGCAGTTCGCGATATTGATGAAAAGCTCGGAGATCCCGGTATGCTCCAGAAATGCACCGAATATGATGAACACCACTATGTATTTCGAGCACACATTTATGGGCGTCGAGAGGATGCCCGTCTTCGTGTAAAAGATATTGCGCACCAGGTAGCGGAGCCTGCCTGCAAAGGACGGATTGGTCAGTCCGTATACCAGCGCATACGCTACGAAGAACAGGGCAACGAGGAGTATCGGCCAGCCCACACAGCGCCTCGTCACCTCCAGGAGGGCTATGGTCCCCACCACCGCTATCACGATCTGATAGGGTGCAAACCTCGTTCCCTGCTGTATGATCTGCTCGGCGCTGAAGGTGTAATACAGGAAAGCCCCCGCACCGAGTATCATTCCCACCACGTCATACCAGGGGATATGATTCTCCCGCCTGTCATTCCTGGATGCCGGATAATAAAGGAAGCCAAGCATCACGATCAGTCCCATGAAGGAGGTCAGCCTGATCTCCTCCAAAAATGTGGCAAACAGAGTCACCCACACGCAGAACAGCGAGAAGCATATCAATACTGCCTTGACTATTATCGCCGGTCTTCCGGTCCATACACGGACATTGGATTCCCGGTCATATTTTTTCATTACCTCTTCCAGGCCTTCCTGGTCCACCTCATATATCTGCTTATCACCGGTCTGACTGTTCATAGATCCTCCTGAAAGTCCTGTTACTGTGTATCTACTCTTACTCCATGCTCCTCGTAGTACCTTGCGGCACCGGCATGGAAGGGCACTGTGATCCCGGATGTGGCATTCTCTATGGAGAGCTCTTCTCCCTTGGCGTTCTCTGCGCTGATCTCCGGGATATGATCAAAGACCGCCGCCGTGAGATCGTATACCATATCTTCATCCAGATCAGCATCCACCACCAGAGTCGCCTTGATGGTGATGGTATCTACTGCCTCGTCCTGTCCCGGATAGGTACCGGCCGGTATCTCCATGGGTGCATAGAAAGGATTGGCTCCCATGATGTCATCTCTGAGCTTCCCGTTTATGGGGATAAGAAAGACTCCGTTGGTGGTGGCCAGCTCCGTGATGGCCGACGTGGGTGCGCCTGCCACTATAAAGGCTGCATCTATCTGCCCGTCCTTCAGCGCCTCCTTGCTGTCGTCGAAGCTCTGATACTGTGGTTTGATGTCGTCCACACTGAGTCCTGCTCCCTCCAGCACATCTATTGCGTTGAAATACACTCCGGATCCGGGTGCTCCTATGGAGACACTCCTGCCCTCAAGATCCGCGACGCTCTTAATATCTTCCTTCATGGTGATCAGCTGTACTGTCTCGGCATACAGCGCCCCCAGCACACGGAAATCCCTGCAGGGACCGTCTGTCTCGAAGGATCTGCTGCCCTCCCATGCATAGTTCATCACGTCGGACTGGGTGAATCCGATCTGATAATCTCCATCCCCTATGCTCTGTATATTAGCCTTGGACGCAGCCGTCGATACCGCTGTCACGCTGTAGTCCGTGTAGTTCTTCATATACTGCGCCAGCACCCCGCCGAAGGCATAGTAGGTACCGGCCGTTCCGCCTGTCCCCATCATCATCCTCTGACTTGCGCATCCCGAAAAGATGCACACGGATGCTGCAAGGATCGCACAGAAGACCGCACCTTTACTCCGCTTCCTCATAGCTGTCTCCTTCCTGTCCATCAG
>DNLO01000114.1 GCA_003488445.1 Lachnospiraceae bacterium
GACGACTAAGTAGATAAAAATTGACAAAAACGCAGAATATGAATAATATTATAGACATAAGGAGAACGATGCCATGGCAAAAAAGTCTATAATACTATTACCCGAAACAGAAGAGATACTCTCCCAGATGGGCTTGCAGATCAAATACGCCAGGCTAAGAAGAAAGCTGTCAGCAGAACTTGTTGCAGAACGAGCCGGGATCAGCCGGGCTACATTGGTATCTATAGAAAAAGGACTAGCATCTGTAGCGATAGGGTGTTATGCTGCCGTCCTTCATGCGCTTAATTACATGGACAAAGATCTTCTGCTTGTTGCAAAGGATGATGAACTGGGACGGAAATTACAGGATCTGGAATTGCCGGTGAGAAAGAGGACACCCAAGCGAGGATAGATCATATGGAGAAGGAAAAGAATATATATGTCTTTGCGGATTTTCTGTCCTTTCATAACGAGTTCCTTGGTACTGTTCATGTGTCGCAGACGAAAGGCAGAGAATTCTATTCATTTGAATATGATGAACAATGGCTGGCTAAGGATGCCATGCTGTTAGATCCGGATTTGCAGTGGTACAGAGGAAGGCAATACATTTCAGATAACAAGCAGGTATTCGGGTTTCTCTCTGATTCTGCCCCGGACAGATGGGGACGGCGGCTGATGAACAGACGCGAAGAACTACGGGCAAAAAAAGGGGGAGAGAAGCCTGTAAAACTGATGGAAAGCGACTACCTTCTGGGGGTATTTGATGAGAGCCGTATGGGTGGATTGCGGTTTAAGACTGATCCTGATGGAGAGTACGTATCAAATGATACAGATTTTGCAACACCGCCATGGACATCTTTAAGAGAACTGGAACAGGCTGCTACAGAATTTGAAAAGAATGAGACTTCTGACAATGACTTTTGGTTAAAGCAGTTGCTGGCCCCGGGGTCATCTCTTGGCGGGGCAAGACCTAAAGCATCCGTCCTCGCTCCGGATGGTTCGATGTGGATAGCGAAGTTTCCTTCAAAACATGATGAATTTGATTCGGGTGCATGGGAGATGGTCGTGCATGAACTGGCTTTACTTTGCGGGATAAATGTCCCGGAGGCCAGGGCTGAGGTGTTTTCCTCTTTGGGAACGACTTTTTTGGTGAAGCGATTTGACAGAGCCGGTAAAGAACGCATTCATTTTTCATCAGCGATGACAATGCTTGGCAAGTCTGATGGTGCCGATGCAACTGATGGAAGCAGCTATCTGGAGATAGTATCTTTTTTGAAGGCAAACGGGGCGAATCCAAAGCAGGATCTCATTCAATTATGGAAGCGTATAGTGTTTGGCATGGCTGTATCAAATACGGATGACCATTTTAGGAATCATGGTGTTTTACTCACTAATAACGGTTGGATTCTTTCACCGATGTACGATGTCAATCCGGATGTGTTCGGTGAATTTCTTTCGTTGAATGTGGACAGTGATAATTCGGCGATCGATCTGAATCTTGCAATAGAAGCATCAAAGTATTATGGGATCACGAAGGCAGATGCAGCAAGTCTGGCTGATGAGATCGTGCGCAAGGTGGATAATAACTGGCGCGCATTAGCCGGGAAGTATGGGATCAGCCACAGTGAAGCAGAAAGAATGAGCCCGGCATTTTCGAGACTGAATCATACCGGTTAACGTTAATGACGTGTATACAAAACAGATGAAAAAACGTGAACTGTGGACAATCGTATATATTTTTCTGGGGATATTCATCGCAATGTCCGGCTTCTTCGTGTATTCCGTACAGCTGGGGGCCAGGTCTGTGGTGAACGACAGCCACAATACGAGGAAGAAGGACCTCGCGAAGCAGGTAATAAGGGGGACGATCTACGCTGCTGACGGCACGGTGCTGGCAGAGGAGGCACTGAACTCCGACGGAAAGGAGATCAGGAATTATCCCTACAAGGAGCTCTTCGCTCATGTGGTGGGATATTCACAGATGGGGACTTCGGGAGTGGAGAATGCTGCCGATATAGACCTGCTCACCTCCAACGCTCCGGTGTCGGAGAGGCTCAAGAAGGAGATGGCAGGTGTGAGGAATACCGGAGACCGGATATATACCTCGCTGAGGCCGGATCTGCAGATGGCGGCCTACCGTGCTCTGGGAAGCTACAGGGGTGCCATCATCGTCATGGAAGCGAAGACCGGAAGGATACTGGCCATGGTGAGCAAGCCCGACTTCGATCCGAATACGGTATCGGAGAACTGGGCTGCGATCTCCTCTGATGAAGAAGAGTCACCCCTCGTGAACAGGGCTACGCAGGGACTATATCCTCCGGGGAGCGTATTCAAGATAGTGACGCTTTATGAGTATATAAGAGAGAATCCCGATACATATGAAAGCTATAGTTATGATTGTACGGGGAAGATAACCGTGGATGATGCGAAGGTGGAGTGCTATCACGGAAGTGTCCACGGACACGAGGATCTCTTGCGGTCGTTTGCAGACAGCTGCAACACTTCCTTCACCAATATCGGACTCTCGCTCGACATACCGGATCTGACGGATACGACAGACAGATTTCTCTTCGGTAGGGTGCTGCCTACGGACCTTTCCTACAACAGATCGAGATTCTCACTGAACTCAGCCTCGGATACCAATGAGATCATGCAGACATCCATAGGGCAGGGCTCCACTCTGGTCACTCCTTTGCATGTGGCGCTGATCACGCAGGCGATAGCAAACGACGGGATGATGATGAGGGCACAGGAGATAGTGAAGAAGACCAACTATCAGGGGACATTGATAAAAGAGTACGGGCCTGAGGAATACAAGAGGATAATGACCGCCGGGGAAGCGGCTTCGATGAAGCAGTATATGCGTGAGGTCTGCATCACCGGAACAGGCAAAAAATTCAAAGGTTCATCTTATGCCGTAGCTGGCAAGACAGGATCGGCAGAATTTGGTAATATAAAGGGCATGAGTCATTCATGGTTCACCGGATTCTCGGATCCGGATGACCCGGACATAGTAGTGACCGTGATAATGGAGAACGGAGGATCCGGCTCGGAAAGCGCCGTCCCCGCCGCACAGTACATATTCGATTCTTACTATGGCATATAAAAAATGGTACAAACTGGATAATGCCGCGAAGATCATCCCTTCGTCCGCAAAAGGAGCGGATACGAGGGTCTTTCGCATATGCTGCGAGCTGAAGGAGACAGTCGATCCCGATATACTTCAGCAGGCCCATGACGAAGTGACGGAGGATTTCCCTCTGTTCAGGTGCGTACTTAAGAAGGGCTTCTTCTGGTACTATCTTGAAGACAGCGATCTGAGGCTTTTGGTGACGGAAGACCATCTGAGCGCCTGCTGCCCGATATACTATCCCGGCAGGACCAATCTGCTCTACAGGGTGAACTATTTCGAGAACCGCATCAATCTGGAGATGTTCCATGTGCTGGCAGACGGGACAGGAGGATTCATCTTCCTCAAGAGGCTGGTGGCCAGGTATCTGGAGATAAAGCACGGCATCTCATCCGCAAGATATGAGGGGGAGACCTCCTCTGTATCGGAAAAAGAGGGCGATGCGTTCGACAAGTACTACAAAAGGCAGAAGCTGGGAGGCCAGCTGAAACAGCTGGGGCATCTTTCAGTCGGAAAAGCATATCAGATAACGGGCGATATCGATGAAAACCTGCTGCCGCATCTTCTTGAGGCGACAGTACCGGCTTCGAAGATAGTGGCGCTGGCCAAGGAAAACGGAACAACAGTCGGGGTATATACCACATCCCTCTATATCCAGGCAGTCATAGACTCCATGAGACGCAGGGACAGACAGAAGCCCATAGTGGTACAGGTGCCTGTGAATCTGAGACAGTTCTTCGAGTCCGATACCACCAGGAATTTCTTCGGCGTCATCAGCATAGTATTCCGTGCAGAGCAGTACGACGGGAGCATAGCTTCCATCGTGAAGGTGGTGAAGGAGGAGTATGATGAGCAGCTGAAGGAAGAGAGCGTGGAGCGGATCATGAACACCTACGCTTCCTTCGAGGATCACATAGCCATAAAGATGGTTCCCATATGGGTGAAGGATATAGTGATAGATTTCTTCAACAGGCAGGCGAAAAAGGGTGTCACAACGACGCTCTCCAATCTGGGGAGGATATCGATGCCGGAGAGTCTGGCAGGATATATAGACAGATTCTCGGCCTTCATGGCAGCACCTTCGCAGCAGGTATGTATCAGCTCCTACGGAGACAGGATGGTCTTCGGGGAGGTGTCGCCCTATGCCACACATGACGTGATGATGCATTTCTGCAGGAGGCTCGTCACACTGGGAGTGGATGTGGAGCTCTCGAGCAATGATCATAACGCACAGGGCGAGGACCGCAGGCATGCCAGAGCCGGGGAAAAGGGAGATACGGAGAAATCGAGGGCAGAGAGCAGACAGGCTCGGAGGAACGCTAAAAAGGCTGCGAAGAACAAGAGGAAGAAGGAGAGGAAGCATTCATGAA
>DNLO01000235.1:0-1320 GCA_003488445.1 Lachnospiraceae bacterium
GCCCCGTAGCCCGGCACAAGGATATAGGTATGAGGCATCAGCTTCCTCGCTATCTCCCCCTGCTCAGGATAGGTAGCTCCCACTACGGCTCCCACATTGCTGTAGGCTCCGTCCATGGAGTCCTCTCCCCACTCACGCACCTTGTCGGCCACATGCTCATACAGAGGTCTGCCGTCCATCAGCCTGTCCTGAAACTCCCCGCTGGAGGGATTGGAGGTCTTCACCAGCACGAATATCCCTCTGTCACATCTGTTGCACACATCCACGAAGGGCTTCACTCCGTCGCTCCCAAGATAGGGATTCACTGTGGCGAAGTCCTCGTCGAAGGGCTTCAGCTTCTTCTCTCCGACCTGTATCTCACCCAGATGAGCTATGGCGTAGGACTCCGAGGTGGAGCCTATATCGCCTCTCTTCACGTCACCGATCACGATCAGTCCCTTTTCATGACAGTAGTCCACCGTCTCCTTGTATGCCGCAAGTCCCGGGATGCCGAACTGCTCGTACATCGCTATCTGAGGCTTCACCGCAGGGATCAGATCATATGTGGCATCCACGATGGCTTTGTTGAACGCCAGCACGGCTTCCGCCGCTGCATCGAGACTCTCTCCCTTTTCCTCTGTCGCAGCCCTCTTCAGCTTTTCCGGCACGAACTTCAGATTGGGATCCAGTCCCACGACTATCGGTGCCTTCTTATCGGTTATCTTATCTATCAGTCTGGATATCATAGGTTCTCCTGTCTTCGAATTCCTGTGTCTTGCCGTCATTCCAGTTCTGCACCGGTCTGTAGTAGCCGGTGATCCTGGAGTATATCTCACACGACTTGCCGCACTTCGGGCACACCTTCTGCTCCCCCGCCAGATAGCCGTGCTCCGGGCATACCGAGTAGGTGGGAGTGATGGTATAATACGGCAGCTTATAGTTGTCGGATATGGTCTTTACCAGCTCCGCAGCCGCCTTCCAGTCCGGCAGCTTCTCTCCGAGGAAGGCATGGAACACCGTCCCCGATGTATATAGCGTCTGCAGCTCGTCTTCCTTGTCCAGAGCCTCGAATATATCATCCGTATATCCCACCGGCATGTGGGAGGAATTGGTATAGTACGGTGTCTCTCCCGGTTCACCTGCGGTGATGATGTTCGGATACTTGATCCTGTCGTGCTTTGCCAGCCTGTATGCGGTGCTCTCCGCCGGAGTAGCCTCGAGGTTGTAGAGATCTCCGTACTGCTCCTGATATCCCACCAGCCTCTCTCTCATATGCTTCAGCACCTTTTTGGTAAAGGCCAGCGACTCGTCGTGGGTCAGGTCCTTGCCTATCCAGTTCGC
>DNLO01000235.1:1473-2615 GCA_003488445.1 Lachnospiraceae bacterium
TCGTCCAAAAGCTTGGACACCAGGTTGCGCTTTATCTTGAGAGATCTCGCCGAGAGGTCCATCAGCCTGTCGAGTCTGGTGAAGAAGTCCTCTTCATTCATCGAAAGGTATGCCAGTCTCGGCATGTTCAGTGTCACCACACCTATGGATCCCGTCGACTCACCCGAGCCGAAGAAGCCGCCGCTCTTTTTACGCAGCTCCCTCAGATCCAGCCTCAGCCTGCAGCACATGGATCTCACATCGGAGGGCTTCATATCGGAGTTCACGTAGTTGGAGAAGTAGGGTGTCCCGTACTTGCTGGTCATCTCGAAGAGCAGCCTGTTGTTCTCCGTCTCCGACCAGTCGAAGTCCTTCGTGATCGAGTAGGTGGGAATGGGATACTGGAACCCCCTTCCGTCAGCATCTCCCTCTATCATGGTCTCGATGAAGGCGCGGTTTATCATATCCATTTCCTTCTTGCAGTCCTTATAGCGGTAGTCCTGAGGCTTGCCCGCCACGATCGCGGGCATCTCCGCCAGGTCATCCGGCACCGTCCAGTCCAGCGTTATGTTGGTGAAGGGAGCCTGGGTGCCCCATCTCGAGGGAGTGTTCACTCCGAAGATGAAGGATTCGATGCACTGCTTCACCTCCCTGTATGAGAGGTTGTCCGCTCTCACGAAAGGAGCCAGATATGTATCGAACGAAGAGAAAGCCTGGGCTCCGGCCCATTCGTTCTGCATTATGCCAAGGAAATTGACCATCTGGTTGCAGAGCACCGAGAGATGCTTTGCAGGCGATGATGAGATCTTGCCCTTTATCCCCCCGAGTCCTTCCTGTATCAGCTGCATCAGTGACCAGCCGGCACAGTACCCCGTGAGCATGGACAGATCGTGTATGTGTATGTCGCAGTCTCTGTGCGCATTCGCGATCTCCTGGTCATATATCTCGGAGAGCCAGTAGTTCGCCGTGACCGCTCCGGAGTTGGACAGTATCAGTCCTCCCACAGAATAGGTGATCGTAGAGTTTTCCTTTACTCTCCAGTCCTCGTTAGGAACATGAACTCCGCCATCCTGAACTACAAGGATGTGGTGAATTCCTATGTGCATAACGAGGACTGGAGAGTAAAGGAAAACTCTACGATCACCTATTCTGTGGGAGGACTG
>DNLO01000208.1 GCA_003488445.1 Lachnospiraceae bacterium
CCACCAGTATCCTGTCAAAGGATGCAGGAAACACTGCTTTCAGGTCAGCCGGATCATGGTTTGTGACCACCGCATTGGCGATCCCCATCCTCTCTATATTCTGCGAAAGTATCTTCGCCCTCTCCGGTACGATCTCGTTGGCTATGAGGACACCCTGTCCCATGAGCCTCGCGGCTATCTGTGTACTCTTGCCTCCCGGGGCCGCACACAGATCGAGCACGCACATCCCCGGTCTCACATCCAGGAGATTCACGGGAGCCATGGCTGAAGGCTCCTGTATATAGTATGCGCCCGCACTGTGAAGCGGAGACTTGCCGGGCTCGTCTGTATCCGCATAATAGTAGCCGTGCGCCTCCCAGGGCACGCGCTCCATGCCGGAGGTCAGACGATCCTCCTCATCCTGTCCGATCTTCAGCGTATTGATCCTAAGGGCCTTCTTCGGAGCACATAAATAGGACCCGAGAAACGAGTCCGCCTCGTCTCCCAGATCCTCTCTCATTCTGTCTGTGAAAGCCTTCGGGAGCTCCACCTCAGATCTGACCTACAGCCAGCAGTATCACTCCGCTGATCAGCACTGCCATCCCCAGAAGCTTTCGTCTTGTGATGTCCTCATGCAGCAGCCATCTCGATATGAACATCGTCCACACATATGTGAGGGATCCGAGCGGCAGCACCACTGCGTACGGCAGCAGCTGCAGCAATACGATACCGAGACATGATGACACTACATACAGGATGCCGCCAAGGTAGAAAAAAGGCGACTTTATGATGTCTATCTTGCTGTCCCCGCCGGAAGCTTTTTTCAGAAAGAAACTCGCGAAAGACGCGACCGATGTCTCTACCAGGAGGATCACTGCGATAAGAAGGATCTTTTGCACACTCATTTGCTGGAACCTCCTATCAGGATCACTCCGGTGATGATCACTGCGATACCTAAGAGCATCACAGGCGTGATAGGCTCGGTGAGGAATATGGCCGATATGATCAGAGCGAACACATAGCTCATGCAGTTCAGAGGCTGCAGCACCGACAGCTCACCGTAGCCCAGAGCCACTGTCATGACTGCCGCACCTATCACATATACTATGAATCCCGGAAGTATCTTCAGGAATATCCCCCACAGTCCCGCTATGCTGGTGGCGGCTGCAGCCGCATCTCCCAGATCCGCCAGCTTCCATAGGAAAGATCCTATCGACAGAGTCAGTGCCGATATCAGCATCAGCACCATTCCTTTCCAGTTTCTCTTCAGTGAATCCAACATGTTATCATTACTCCTTGTCTCTCTTTAACGACACGCATTACATCATACGACTGATAGAAGACATATTCAAGTATTTCGGTGCAGTCCGCAGTCCCAAAGCAGGCTACAGGACTATCTCTTTTTCCAGGGATACCGAGTAGATCACCTTCTCGGACAGGCTGATATCCATCAGCTGACGCAGCGCTCTTTCATAGTAGTTCAGCTGCTCCTGATACCTGTCTGTCAGCACCTGTTCGCTTTCCACCCTGTCAGTCTTGTAGTCCACCACCACTACCCGTCCGTTCTCGGTGAAGAAAGCATCTATGATACCCTGCACCATGACCCTGTCCTCTTTGGGATATGTCCTGTCTATCTCGTATGCACTTACGGATATGATGAAGGGCTGCTCCCTGAAAAGCTCTCCTCTGGCATCGGCCTCAGCCATCCTCCTGCAGATATCCGATCGCAGAAAGCCGCTTATGTCTCTTTCCCTGATGTATCCGCGCTCGGTCGGGGACAGCTTTCCGGCAGTCACGAGCCCGTCCAGGAATCCCCTTATATCCTCTTCTTCCGCGCTCATGCCAAGCGGCAGGTTCTCAAATGCCGTATGCACCGCCGTCCCCCTTAATGCACCTGCAGTCGGTATCACCCTGTCTCCCCTGGGATCTGAAGCTATAGACACTCCTTTTTCTTCCATCGCCTCGTGCTTGATGTACGAGACAGAGACCTTCTGTGGTACGTTCAGAGACTTCTCATAAGGATACACATAGCTGATGTTCTCTATTATTCCGGCGGTCACGGAGTCATCTATGCTGTCCATTATCCGGGACATATCGTCATCGGCCTCTCCGGTCTCTTCCCGGCTCTCCTCAGCCTGATAAGGTATCTCCGATATGTCGAAGCACAGGCTCTCCGCTTCCTTCTTCCTTATTGCCATATCGATAAAGTCTGCCAGGGCTCCGGCCTCCTGCGGCTCGGTCTTCGGTGTCTTTCCGTCGTCTTTTGCGGTCGTGAGTATCAGCTTGTTCTCTGCTCTGGTCATAGCCACATACAGTACCCGCATCTCTTCACTCACCACAGCGTTGATCTGTTTTGCGGCCATGATCTTCTTTATCAGAGTACGTATCTTCAGATTCCTTTCCCTTACTATAAGATCCATGCCTACACCCAGCTCATCATCAAAGAGGAAAGTATCTCTGGCATCCGTCAGATTCATCCCGTGTTTCAGCGTGCTCACGAAGACTACGGGAAACTCCAGGCCCTTCGAGTGGTGTATGCTCATAATCCTGACTGCATCAGTACCCCCTGTACCCTGAGCCTCTCCGAAGTCTATCTCGTATTTCTTCATGTTCTCTATATATCTCAGGAATTTGAACAGACCGTGGAAGCTGGTCTTCTCATAGTCTGCCGCTCTTTTTTTCAGCAGTCTGAGATTGCCCTCACGTCTCTCACCGTCCGCCATGGCTCTGACATGATCGGCATATCCGTGATCGGATATGATGACCGATATCAGCTCGTGTATAGGTGTATAGGCCGATCTCTTCCTGTAGCCCTCCAGCATCTCCATAAAGGCCCTGCATTTTGCGGACACCCTGTCGTCCGCCTGATCCTCAGCAGCCGCTCTGAGGCTGTCATAAAGCTCTCCTTCGCCGGCATGTGAGCGGACATACACCATGTCCGTGGCACTGAAACCTCCGAAGTATCCCATCATGACTCCCGCAAGAGGTATGTCCTGTCTGGGGTTATCTATTATCGTGAGCAGGTTCATTATCTCGCCGATCTCATATGAGAGCAGATAGCCGCTCCTGGAATCGAATACCAGCGGTATCCCCTCCTTTGCAAAGACTTCCGCGAAGGTGTCGCTCATGCTCTTTAATGACCTGATCAGTATCACTATATCCTTGTAGGCGCATTTCCTTACGGTATTGTCTTTTCTGTTCTCTATATCCAGCACACCCACCAGCTCGCGGATCCTCGACGCTATCATCCTTGCCTCGCAGGTGATCTCATCCTCCTCACCGTCAGGGTCGCTCTCCACCCTGATATATTCACCGTGCCAGTCATCCGCAGAGGCAGCATCAGACTTGTACATTCCCCCGTAGTGCAGGCTCTGGCTGTCATCATAGAGTGCACCTCCGCATTTTATGCTCATGATCTCGGAGAAGACAGTATTCACCATCCCTGTCACAGCCGTACTGCTGCGGAAGTTCTTCGACAGTGTGATAAGCCTCGATGAGCCATCCTCTCCCGTACGGTATCTTTCGTACTTGTCCATAAAGAGCTCCGGGCAGGCATCCCTGAAGCTGTATAT
>DNLO01000164.1 GCA_003488445.1 Lachnospiraceae bacterium
GTCTGCCGCGGATTGACAGAAAAAACGCAAAAAATAAGTCAACGAGAACCGTCCCCACTGACTCCCTCAGATGCCTGTGATGCTTGCGGTGTCTGAGGTGTCTGAGGCATCTGCGATGTCTGAGCTACCCGGTGTGTCTGGGGTACCTGCGTTGTCCTTGTCCCGGCCTGTTTATTCCCCTTGCTGCGTATCTTCTTCACTATCTTCACTATGACAAATACAACTCCGCCCAGTATGGCAAAGAGAGGTATCCTTGTGACTATGAAGATCAGCACATCAAGCGCTATCTCCCAGCCGTCAGCGAACTCCTCGACGAACTTCTCAGCTATACGTGCAGCAAAGGATTTCTTCCTGGAGGAGCCCATGATCGATCTGGTCTCCTTTGCATCTATGCTGACCGTGCTGTAGGAAACCTTGTTCTGCATGCTCTTGAGCTGCCTCTTCAGGCTGTCCAGCTCGTAATTGATATCCCTGAGCTGTTCCCTTATCTTCAGTATATCCTCGATAGACTCAGCCCTGTCCATCAGCTGCATCAGACTGTCGCGCTCGGCCTCGTAGGTGGCGATGTGAGCCTCGATATCCACATACTCCATGGTCACATCCTCTGCGGATTCACCCTTGGACGTGATGTTACCCTCTCCCTCCACTATGCTGAGGAAGTCGTCCAGCCTCTCTTCAGGTATCCTCACCGTGAAGTATCCGTATCTGTTCTCCGAATAGTCGGAATCGTAATCATTCACATTGGCGCTTTCGATATATCCCTTGTAGGAATTCACGGTCCTCTTCAGGTTCTCGGAAAAGACGTTAAGATCATCCACATCCATCGAGATGTTTGCGTTTCTTATGATCTTGCTCCCCTGGTCCTTCACATCCGCCTCTGTCACCGTCTCGGCAGATCCGGACACCGGAGCCTCCTCCGCCACGGCCTCCTCGTAGTCGCCATCCCGCTCAGCGGATGTATCGGCTGTCACGAAGTCGTTGGATCTCTTGTAGCTTCCCGCATCGTATGCCGCGCTCTCCGCCGCAGCCTCTGACTTGCCGGATGAACCGCACCCTGCGAGCACGATCGCCGTAAGCAGGACCGCCAGTATAGTTCCTCTCTTTTTCATCACATTTCTCCTCTCTCCAGTCTCATACCGGATCGCAAATTATATTCATCATCAGCTGCTTCACAGAGTATCTCCATATATTCTTCAAGCCTCTCCTGCTTCACCCCGGACATATGCGCCCTTGCGCCGTATGACATCTCGTAGAGCTGCTCCGCCATCTTTGCCTTCTGCTCCTCCTTTGATATCTTTATCAGTCCGGAATAGGCTGCCCCGTAGCTCTCACTCTCACAGGTCTCCATATAACGCTTTACCGCATTCCTTATCTCGTTATACAGTGCTCTCCTGCCCGTATCTCCATCCTCAAGTGCCACGTCAAAGCCTGCCTTATCCATGGTCTTTTTTATATTCTTCACATTCCAGCCTATGGCAAAGACGCTCACTTTGGATATTCCCATCAGATCGATAAGGACTCTCAGCAAAATGTCCGCACCGTTCTTCAGATAACGCTTCCCGAAGAGCTCCTCCTCTGTCCTGTAGCTGTCATCCCCTAAAGCCGCCTTCAGCTCCTCCAATATGACCTTCCTTTTTTCAGGATCCGTCTCATCGTAATAGGGTTTCAGTTTTTCATCGATCTCATACATCATTTTCACCAAAGTCTCTCCAGCACCAGAGTAAAGACTATCATACCGAAAGACAGTATCATTCCCGTAACAAGAGGGACCGAAAACAGACTTCCGTATCTCTCCCCTCTTCTCTTCCTGCGGAAGATATTCTCGAAGCATCCGGTCCTGCCCTCATTGAGAGCTATCACACGCAGCAGCAGCAGAGCCAGTGCAGTGAACCCTATCCCTATCATGAGGAATACCATACCAACGCTGATATACTGTGCCGCACTTACCTCAGCTCCGCCCTGCCCCACGAGCTCCTCCAGCTCCTGCATGCTGTCTCCCAGAGCGAATACCATGATGACGCTGATGCTGTTCATCGTGACATGGCAGATCATGGACGTCAGTATGCTGCCGGAGGCCTCCACCAGCAGTCCCCACATCACCCCGACACAGAAGGTATAGGAGAACTGATTGAGATTCATATGCATAAGTCCGAAGAGCAGTCCGGAAAGAAGAGCAGGTGTAAAGATCCTGCCTGTACTCAAAAGCCCGCCCATGATAGCGCCTCTGAATGCTATCTCCTCCACCACCGGCCCGACAAATCCAATTATAAGCCATACGATAAATGCAGGGAGTCCCATGAACTCCCCGGTGATATCCATGGCCTCATTGTTTCCGGAAACAGCCATCGAGAAAGCATTCATGGAGAGCACCATAGGATAGCAGCACATCAGAAAAACGAGAGAAAGCACCACTGTAGAGGGCTTGATCCCCTTGAGATGCAGCTGCTCTCTCAGTCCGGCACGGGATCTGGACACATAGTACACTACCGGTACGATCAGGATCAGTTCAGTCAGAAGAGCTGCCAGAAGCGTATTGGCCTCTTCGAATAGGAATGACATGACGAGCGAAGCACCGATGTAGAAGATCACCATCCACATATATGCCCACCCTGCTCTTTTTGTATTCATCACATCCTCCGGTCCATTCTTTTTATCTCTTTCAGCATATCAGTGGTGCCGAGGACCACGACATGTCCTGAAGTTCCGTTTATCGCTGTCTTCAGATCCGGCACATACTCACATGAAAGTCCGGCCTCCTTCAGCCTTTCCAGCTGTATACCCTCGAATCTGTAATGAGG
>DNLO01000129.1 GCA_003488445.1 Lachnospiraceae bacterium
CGTACTTCCACAGGAAGACCATGATGGTACCTGACACCATGCCGGCTATGGCTCCCTGCCTGTTGGAACGCTTCCAGAAGAGGGAGAGCAGCATTACCGGACCGAAGGTGGCTCCGAAGCCTGCCCATGCGAAGGATACGATGGAGAAGACCGAGCTGTTCGGGTCTACGGCTATGATCACGGAAATAGTGGATATGATGATGACCGTTAACTTGGCTATCTTGACCGCGATGTCATCGGAGAACTTCTTGCCTCCGAAGTCCTGAAGCAGATCGCTGGATATGGCAGATGCCGCTGCGAGCAGCTGTGAGTCTGCAGTGGACATGGTGGCTGCCAGCATACCTGCCAGGATCACACCACCTATGATGGCGGGAAGGAAGCCGAAGGAGCTCATGTAGTTCGAGATATGGATGATGACTCTCTCGGCATCACTGCTGCCTGTGAGTGAGGGTATGACACCTGCGTTGCTCATGGCGAGTCCGATGAAGCCGATGATGATGGCAAGACCCATGGCAAGGACCACCCATACGGTAGCGACCCTGCGGCTGATCTTGAGCTTTTCGGGATCGCCTGTCGCCATGAACCTGACCAGGATATGAGGCATACCGAAGTAGCCGAGACCCCAGGCCAGCATGGAGAACATGGTAAGCACACTGTAGGGTGAAGAGGTGCCGCTCGCCTGATCATAAATATTCGTAACCGAAAGGAAGCCGGGGAGAGCCTTGGCGTTCTCTATGACGGCATCCACACCGCCGGCCTGCCTCACACCGAAGCATATGACGATCACCAGAGCTATGGACATGCATATGCTCTGTATGAGGTCAGTGGTGCTGACGGCCCTGAAGCCTCCCAACGTGCAGTAGAGCGATATGATGATGGCACTGGCTATCATCGCTACCAGATAATCCACACCGAAAAGTGTATTGAAGAGTTTGCCGCAGGCAGCAAAGCCTGATGCGGTATAGGGAATGAAGAATATCACTATGATAACGGCAGATACCGCAGTGAGGATATTCTTCTTGTCGCCGTATCTTTTGGAAAAGTACTCGGGAACCGTGATAGCGCCTATCTTCTCCGTATAGTTGCGGAGCCTCTTGGCCACGAAGAGCCAGTTCAGATAGGTGCCTGCAGCCAGTCCCAGGCAGGTCCAGAAGGGATCTGCGAGTCCGCTGACATAAGCAAGTCCGGGTATACCCATGAGAAGCCAGCTGGACATGTCCGAAGCCTCTGCGCTCATGGCGGTTACAAGGGGTGAGAGGCCTCTGCCTCCGAGATAGAAATCGCCGGTATCGTCATTTCCCTTGGAGAAGATGACACCGATCAGTATCATGGCCAGAAGATATACCGATATGGCTATGATAAGACAAACCTGTGCTGACATAGTATTACCTCCAAATCATTCAGCAAACGACAACTGTCATTCTGATAAAATACAGAGGTAATATTACGTCATGGAACAAGGCTCCGTCAATACGGATCCGAGAGGAGCGTATGAGCCGTAAAGCGCTATATCTAGTGGTCTGTAATGGCCGGGGTTCGCAGTATATGTGGTGCAAAAGTCGATTTAATGTGGTATCATATAAATCACATCCATAAAGAAGGAGCGGACAGTTGAAATGGCAAATGAACTGACACCGGTACAGATAGATACCATAGGTGAGATAGCGAATATAAGCATGGGTAACTCGGCGACTACACTGTCGCTCATGGTGCAGCACAAGGTAGATATCACCACTCCCAAGGTAGAGGTGATAAAGAGGAGTGCTTCCCTGGATGACTACGAGAAGACCTGCGTATTCGTGAACATACACTACGTAAAGGGGCTCTCGGGCAACAACATACTGATACTGAAGGAGCAAGACGTCCTGGTGATGACCGATCTGATGATGGGCGGATCGGGACAGAACGTGCAGGGAGAGCTGGGAGAGCTGCAGAAGAGCGCGGTATCCGAAGCAATGAACCAGATGATGGGCTCGGCAGCTACATCCATGTCCACCATGCTCAACAGGATGATAGACATCTCCACTCCTACAGTGGATACGATAGACGTGAACTCCGTAAAGGTGTTTGAGAAGATCTTCGACAATCCTGCGGATCTCTTTGTGAAGATAAGCTTCAGGATGGAGATAGAGCCCGGACTGATAGACAGCACCATGGTGCAGCTCTATCCTCTGGATTTCGCCAAGGGAATGTGTGCGATATTTGAAGAAGGGCTGAAGACATCATAGGATGACCACAGCCCCTCCGAAGGTGTTGAAGAAGAGTATGAAATATTCTATGCCGTGATCCTCACGGGGAGCCTCTTCAGTACGGGAAGCAGTACGGAGGCGATGGCTATACCGACTACAGCCTGGGCCACATTAAAGGGGATCTCAGTAAGGGACTGGAAGGCTGCCGCATAAAGAGTGACAGCTTCAGAGCCGGCGTTGAATATAGTTAACATAACTATGTTGTAAAGAAAATAACCGATCACCATAACGACTTCACCTGCGATCCCCGACAACAGGGCCTTCGCCGAAAGGTGGAGTCTTTTATATACCTGGCCGGCGACCATGGCTGTCAGCAGCTTCACCGTAAAGGTGCCGGGTGCCCAGAGAGGATACCCGCCCAGAAGATCGGAGAGCATGGAGCCTATGCCTGCGCTCAGACCGCCGGTGACGGG
>DNLO01000132.1:0-157 GCA_003488445.1 Lachnospiraceae bacterium
CCTATGCCACGAAGAGCATACTGGCACAGCTGGCGGCAGAGGATTCCAAGATATTCATCCTGGATCCCGAGAACGAGTATACGAAGATGGCAGCCGGACTGAACGGCAAGATAATCGATGTAGGTACCGCCAGTCAGGGAAGGCTGAATCCCTTCCA
>DNLO01000132.1:219-5992 GCA_003488445.1 Lachnospiraceae bacterium
ATCATCACTTCTCTTTCCGATGACGAGGAGGATGACGACGCTGCGGAGGAGACAGCAAAGGCAAATACCTTCTCGGCACACCTGCAGTTCCTTGAGGAGTTCTACAAGCAGATACTGCCGGGGCTCACTCCGGAGGCCATGGAGTTTCTGAACAGCCTCACGACCAATATGTATACGAGCCGGGGTATAGATCAGGATACGGATTTCTCGAAGCTCTCACCTTCCGACTATCCGACCTTCAACGATCTGTATGATGATATACTGGAGACCTTCCAGACAGGGTTCTCGGACAACGAATATACAAAGGGCATACTGAGGACACTGATGGCATCCGTATCCAAGTTCTCGGAAGGAGGACGCGACTCGGCTCTGTGGAACGGTGAAGCCACCATCACTACGGATGAGAATTTCGTGGTGTTTGACTTCCAGTCACTGCTTGCCAACAAGAACGGGACCATCGCGAATGCACAGATGCTCCTTGTGCTGAAGTGGCTCGATAACGAGATAATCAAGAACCGTGAGTACAACATGATGTATCATGCAGACCGCAAGATCGTCATAGTGATAGATGAGGCCCACGTGTTCATAGACGATAAATATCCGATAGCTCTTGACTTCATGTTCCAGCTGGCCAAGCGTATCAGGAAGTACAACGGTATGCAGATCGTCATCACGCAGAACATCAAGGATTTCGTGGGCACGGAGGAGCTCGCAAGAAAGTCCACAGCCATAATAAATGCCAGCCAGTACAGCTTCATATTCCCGCTGTCGCCGAACGATATGACGGATCTGATAAAGCTGTATGAGAATGCCGGAGCGATTAACGAGAGCGAGCAGGACGATATAGTAAATAACGGAAGAGGACGTGCATTCGTCATCACCTCACCGGGAGAGAGGACCAATGTGGATATAGTCGCAGGGACAGGCATAGAGGAGCTTTTCACTATGTCATAGGGACCGTGTGACACTACAGACATCAGGTGCCGGCAAGGGCCGGAATATAAAGCCGGATACCGCGGCAGTACGGGTAAGGAATTAAAGGACAGGGAGACATCGATGAGAGTAAAGAAGACAGGCATGATACTGGGTATGATCATTTCAGCCGCATTGCTTGCTGCATGCGGCAAAGGGAGCGGCAAGACCGAGGCTACGGCTGATCCCGGGATACTCAGGGTAGGCATAGTGAACGGAGAGGACAGGTTCGCGAGCAATGTGGCGGGAGCTCCCGTGGGAATAGAGGCAGATATAGCGAAGCTTGTGGCAGACGGCGGAGGCTACTCCATACAGTTCGGCATGGTGAACGATACGGACGCACTGCTGACAGGGCTGATGAACGGAGAGTATGATCTGGCATTCGGCCGTATACCGCAGACAGATCCGAGGATCAGCACCCTCACTTCATCTGCTGTCTATGGCAAGGGAGGTCTCTTCTTAGTGACTCCGAAGTACAACTATATGGACTGCATCAGCATCATGCAGGCCGGCACACTCGGCATATCACCGCTGACGGATCCGATAAAGGATGATGTCGAAGGTATAGATGCCATAGTAAAGGTGGCATATCCTTCTCTTGACCAGATGGGCAAGGATATAGCCTCAGGCACGATACTTGCCGGGCTTGCGGACGAGAGAGAGGCTATGGGACTCATAGGAGATACGCTGCAGGCGCAGGAGGTCCTCAGTTCGCCGAAGGAAGAGTACGTGGCAGTGATGCCTCAGGGCTCACCGCTGAAGTCGACAGTGAACGAGGCGATAAAGCAGTATAAGCTGAACAAGATACAACAGACCGGAGAAGGCGGATCATAACTGGTGATAAAGGAGGAAGGAAAAAGATGGAAGACAGGGTCGAATACAGACTGTGCGAAAGAGTGGATGCGAATAATGCAGCCGCTGTACAGAAGGAGATGGAAGAACTGTCGGGAGACGGATCCGGACATTTCGTGATAGACTTTGCAGACAACAGGTATATCAGCTCTGCGGGACTTAGGGCGGTGCTTTTCATCCAGAAGAAGATGACCAGGGGCGGCGGCAGAGAGACTCTCGTCAATGTCTCTGAGGCCGTGAAGGAGATCTTCGATGTGACGGGATATACGAAGTTTCTGACCATCGAATGAGGATCAGGCTGATTTCGGTCAGAGGACTGTATATATAGATAACAGACAATAAATACAATGCCGGGGATACCATATCCGGCAACAGTATATGAAGAAGGGACAGTAAATTGGCATACTTTGACAGTCCGAAGAACAAAGCACTGTGGGATAAAGAACTGGAGAGCCTGGATGCGGAAAGAGAGCGCAGAAAGGCCGAAGGATACAAGCCTCAAAGAAAAGGAGCACAGGCCGGAAGCGGAGCTCGAGGAACGGCTCTTGACGGCAGGGACAATCCCAGGGTGAGACGGATCACCCTGAAGCAGCTGGAAGAGATAGAAAGACAGGCATCGGGCAGGAAGCCTGACGCGGGAAGCGAGCACCAGAGGGCCAGAAGAGCAGCAGAGCGCAGGCATGAGGCTGAGAAGACACGGCAGGAAACCGCGACTGTCTGATGAGGAAAAGGATATTCAGGCGAAAACAGCTTGCCGTATTATGTATCGCATTACACTGCTCCTCGATCCTCTGCATAGCGGGCCTTGCCGGGGCGACAGCTGCAGAAGAGGCATATGCGGCAGAGCCGGATGAAGAGGATATATCCGGAGCAGACGGTGATGACATAGCCGGATCTGATATAGAAGACTATGAGGTGACAAAAGAGGATATAGCAGAGGCCGAGAGGAGCGTCAGTGAGGCCGCAGCTGCGTCAGACAGTAAGGAGACGGGATACAGGAGTATCCGCAATCCGAAACTCGAAGTGTCCTACGATCCCGGTACCGGGTATTTTACCTACAGGATGCCAAACGGCGGGTACTTCATGATGAATGTCCCTCTGGGAGCGATATGTGATGAGGCCGTAGACCTGAAGACAGGCGAAGAGACCTGGATAGACGATCTGCGTGAGGATGGGATCCCCATCCTGACGGAGGGCAAAAAGTACGAGAGCATGGAGGAGATGCTCTCTGACATCACCGAAGAGCAGGTGATAGAGGCCACGGCAGACAGTACGGGAAGCTATGATTTTTGCATAAAGTCCGGCACAGTTGAAAAGACAGGCATCACCTTATGCGTATCCTACGGAGGCTTCAGGATCGCAAGAAGTGATATCCCGCTTTGGATAAACAGGGTGCAGGCGCCCTACGGATACGAGATAGGGCAGACGGGCAACAGCAGCGGCAGGCTAAGGGTATCGGGCAACTCTGTCGAGCTTATGTCAGACGGACGCTATGAGATACACTTCAAGCCGGTGATACAGGGCCTCCCTGAATGGACATCACGCTTTGTCCGCGATACCACGGCACCTGTACTCACCTTCACACCGGCGCTGACCGGACAGACCATGGACAGGCCGGTAAGCTTCATCCCTTCCGAGGAGGGGGCAGTGATAAGGGTATACCTCAACAATAAAGAGGTCACACTTAAGAACATGACAGCCTATGCTGACGGTGATTACAGGGTGGAGATCTCAGATGCGATGGGGAACGGGAATGTATATTTCTTCAGCATAGATACGGAAGAAAGCCCGCCATATACTGTTTATCTGTATATTGTGCTTTTCCTGGTGGCGGCTGCGGCGGCAGTGATAGTGACATCTCACAGAAAGATGCGGATAGTATAGGAGCAGATAGCGGCAGGACGGTGTGACCGTGGCCGAGTATCTTATAAATATAAAACAAGTCAACAGATCAAGTGATCAGAAAAGGAGAAAGAACCATGAAGAAGAAAAATCATATGGGAAGACTCAGATACCCGATGGCAATGCTGTCACTGGTGGCGGCTACACTGGCAAATCCCGTGATGGCATTTGCAGAGGGAGGCGGCGGAAGTGTCGACTTTTCCGGAGCAGCCACTCCTGTGGTGAGCCTTATTAACAGCCTCCTGGGACCCGTCATCAGCGTGGTGGTGGCTGTAGGTGCGGTATACTGTGTCATACTCGGCGTGAAGCTTGCAAAGGCTGACGAGCCTCAGGAGAGAGAGAAGGCAAAGATGGCACTGAAGAATGCTATCATCGGATTCTTCCTTATCTTCATCCTGATCGTAGTGATGAGGCTTATGGTACCCACGCTCGTAGACTGGGTCAACAGCAACAGCAACGGCATGGGCGATATCACGATATCCCAGTAAGAGAATATGAGCAGAGGAGGGGCGGTGTCTCAATATCATAAAAGGATGCTGTCCCTTCTGCTTGTGCTGGTCATGGCTCTGCCCCACACGGGCTGCGGATCGCTGCTCTCCAAAGCGGATCCGAATGCATACGATCCGAAGGAGACCGTGAGCAAAGCCACTGTCAGCAAAGGCAGAGTCGGGAGAAAAGAGAAAAAGGTCATCGATTATTCCACGGATAGATTCAGCATCGGTGGAATAAATGCGTTTTATATCCTGCCCGGGCTTGAGAACATTCCTGATGCAATGGCGGAGTTCCAGGTCATCGACTACACACCGCGGGGAGAGTTCGTCTATTATTACGTGACTCCCTGCTACATGGATCCGGGAGGACTGGAGGCATATAATGACAAAGACGGGAGCAGAGGAACAGTAAAGGACCGGACGAAGGTAGATGTTCCTGAGGGCAGGAGAGAGGACTACGACTATGATGCCGCGGTACTGATGACGTACAATCCCGGGACCGGAGAATACAGAGTCCTTTATGCAAAAGCCTTTCAGATAGACAAGCAGATGGAATTCGATCCGGCGACTGAGGGAAGACCCTACTACTATCTCTCAAATGAAGGCTCGGATACGGATCCATACAGGACCTTTATCCAGGAGAGGATACTCTGCTGCAAGGTAGCCGGACAGGACGCATACCTGCTGGTGGAGCAGGGCAGTCTCACCGGGATGGTATTCGATGCCGAGGGTGCTGTATTGAAGACCGTGCCCTTCCGTGCGACTCTGAATAACGAGGCAGGAGAGAAGAAAAAAGAGCTGATCAAGCTGAGGAAGGAAGCCGAGGACGAGGGAGAACACAAGCTGGACGATGATGAATTCAAGGCACTCGCGGAGGGTGAGGAGGAGGTACAGGAGGATACCGTAGATCCCAATACCATGAACGTCCTCATCACCGGAGCCGTCATGACGGAAAGATATGAAAGCTATCTGGGTGTCACCTACTTCCTGGGTGGAGATCTTTTCAAGGCTGTACCGGCTGTGATCTCGTCCACCTGTATGGTTTACAGGCAGAGCCTGAACGAAGAGGACGGCGGGGTCCCGTATGTATCCACCAATCTGAATTCGGAAGCTCAGAAAGAGATGTGGATGTCACTCGACGGCAGATTCTTCAAAGACTACAAGGAACTCGAGAGTGCCGACGGCTACAGCATGGAGAGTATCAAGACCGGCAGATACGGAAAAGCATATAAGGACAACTTCACGCCCTTCATGAACGTAGTGGGAGAGGATGAGACATCATTTCTTGTGGGAATGCCATATTTTCTGCAGATACCGGGAAAAGTGACGGATCGGGACTATGCCGAAAAACTGTTTGAAGCATATAAATACAGCTACAGCACCGGTGGAAGCTACAGCTACAATATTCCTATGTTTGTCTGGTGCTGGCTAAACTCCAGGTATGACTCCTATTCTGATGATAATGTAGCAAAAAAAATAAAGTGGGGGGCCGACAACTATGAACCGGCAAAAAAGCTCGTCTCAGGGCTCAATTCAGAGTATATATTAAAAAATAC
>DNLO01000137.1:0-3538 GCA_003488445.1 Lachnospiraceae bacterium
TGTACGCTTCCTCTCCCATACAGGCTACCGACTGGTATTATAAGTTTTCCTGTGATACGGACTATATTAGAAGATACAGGATCAAAAAAGACGTAAAGTGGACGACCGCCACTCCATACGGAGATCTGGACATCACGATCAACCTGTCAAAGCCCGAGAAGGATCCAAAGGCCATTGCTGCGGCAAAGAACGCACCTCAGTCTGCATATCCCAAGTGCCAGCTCTGCGCTGAGAACGAGGGGTACAGAGGACGGATGAACCATCCTGCAAGAGAGAATCACAGGATAATACCCATAGAGCTTGCAGGCGAGGAGTTCTTCCTCCAGTATTCGCCCTATGTTTACTACAACGAGCATTGCATAGTGTTCAACAAGAGGCATGTACCCATGAAGATCGACCGTGCCTGCTTCGACAAGCTTTTTGATTTCATAAGGCAGTTCCCCCATTATACTGTGGGTTCCAATGCGGATCTTCCCATAGTGGGTGGCTCCATCCTTTCGCACGATCATTTCCAGGGGGGACGATATGAGTTCCCCATGGCCAGGGCAGAGTATATATCTGAGTTCACCGTTCCGGGCTACGAGGATGTCCGGGCAGGGATAATAAAGTGGCCGCTTTCGGTCATCAGACTGAAGAGTGAGGATTACCACAGGATCATAGCGCTGGCATCTCATATCCTGGATGCGTGGAGAGGCTATACCGATGAGGAGGCATATGTCTTTGCCAAGACCGGAGGAGAGCCTCACAATACCATCACCCCCATAGCCCGCAAGAGGGGAGATGTGTACGAGTTCGATCTCGCTCTCAGAAATAATATCACCACGGACGAGTGCCCGCTGGGACTGTACCATCCCCATGATGATCTGCATCACATCAAGAAGGAAAACATAGGCCTGATAGAGGTGATGGGACTGGCTATCCTGCCTTCCAGGCTGAAGGATGAGATGGCGACTCTAAAGGAGTATATTCTTTCGGGAAAGGATATTTCCTCCGAGGCATCCATAGCAAAACATGCCGACTGGGCTGTTGACTTTATGAAAAAGTATGGTAACATAAATGAGCAAAATGTGGACGGGATACTCCGGGATGAGATAGGACTCGTATTTTCACGGGTGCTGGAGGATGCAGGAGTGTTCAAGCAGACCCCGGAGGGTCTTGCATATTTCAAACGCTTTACGGATTCGTTATGACATGACCGCCGGCAGCGTGATGCCTGCGGTGTGTATCAATAAGATGAATACAAGGAGGAAGCAATGAAGAAGATTGTAAAGAAGATCGCGGCTTTTGCTGTCATCGCAGCACTGCTCGTGACCACAGGAAACTTCGGTCTCACAAGGAACGAGGCACAGGCTGCCAACAACATGAGGGGAGTATGGCTCTCTTTCATAGATCAGCAGCAGTTCCTCAGAGGAAAGGGACAGGCAGATTATGATGCTACATTCAGATCGATCTGTCAGACTGCAGCATCCAGAGGGCTCAATGCTATTTTTGTCCATGTAAGGAGTCACAACGATGCCATCTATCCTTCAACTATATATCCCTGGAGCTCACAGATGCTCTACGGAGCAGATCCCGGGTTCGATCCTCTGGCAGACATGGTCAAGATCGCTCATGAGAACGGGCTTCAGATCCACGCATGGATCAATCCTTACGGCTACAGGAACAAGATGATCTGCGGCAATCCCGCACTGGCAACCAACGACAATATTGTTGCAGGTGTGAACGAGATCCTGAACAAATATGCAGTGGACGGTATTCACTTCGATGATTACTTCCCGCCCATCGGCTCTGCAAATATCAACTCCATGGTATCCCGTGTGCATCAGGCATGCGCAGCCAAGGGCAAGGTATTCGGCATAGCCCCTCAGGGCAATATCCAGAACTGCCTGGCAGCAGGTGCAGATGTGAGGACCTGGCTCTCCACACCGGGATATGTGGACTATATCGCACCCCAGATCTACTGGACTGACAACTACGGTGCCGCAGGCGTGAACCCTATGTCCACCACCAGGCTGAATGCGTGGAAGGCCCTCAATACCGCAGGCATCCCCATGTATGTCGGTATGGCTCTCTACAGATCAGGTGCTCCTTCGACGGCTGATCCCGGATGGACTCTGAACAACAACAACCTGGCAAAGCAGAGCTCATATGCACAGAGCATCGGTTATACGGGTTATATCCTGTACAACACTGCTTCCATAATGGCACCCAATGCTTTCCAGCAGCAGGAGCTGGCACAGCTGAAATAAGTCTGTACATAAAGGATATGCACCCCGACCGATATCATCGGTTGGGGTGTTTTGCGCAATAAGTATATTTTAGGAGGTATGATCATGGACAAGGCGGAACTCTGCAGGCTGGCTGATGAAGCAAGGAAGAATTCGTATTGTAACTATTCGGGCTTTTCGGTAGGGGCTGCACTTCTTACCGCTAACGGCAGGGTATATAAGGGATGCAACATAGAAAACGCATCTTATCCGGCGGGGATCTGTGCGGAGCGTACAGCTTTCTGCAAGGCTGTCAGCGAGGGAGAGAGAGAGTTCGCGGCCATCGCCATAGCCGGCGGACCTGTTGGTGAGGCTCCAGGTGATGCATACCCCTGCGGCATCTGCCGTCAGTTCATGAATGAATTCGTTGACGGGGACAGCTTCGAGGTGCTTGTGGTACATGAGGATATGAGCTTTTCGACACATACTCTGGCAGAGCTGCTTCCTTATTCTTTCGGTCCGAAGTCCTTGAAAAAATAATATGCATATGATATTTTATTAAAACTATCCCCTTTTTTCCTATGAGACAGAGACGTAAAGAAAAAACACACTTCACGAGGAAGATCATAGCGGTCATCTTAACGGTGCTTGTGTTTGTCATGACGGCAAGCTTTTCGAGCACTGCCACGGCGACTGTCATGGACAGTGATGTGATCTTTGTCAACAAGGACGGAAGCAGGGTGGCTGTGGACAAATCGGAGCTCCTCAATACTGAGGAAGCACTGAAGGATATGTCTCAGGAGAATGTATCGCTGGAGGATGATGAGCTGGACAAGATCGCCGAGACCTCGAAAAGAGCGGCTGAGGATTTCAACAAGAGAAAAGCCTCCGGAAGCGGCGACAGCTCCCACAACATCACGATAGTAGACAGGGACGGAAGATCCTACACACCTTCCTTTGATGAGGACTGGGCTCTGATATTGATCAACAAGGACCATCCCATCCCGGATGATTATACCTTCGAGCTGGCTACCATTACGGGATCGGTAAAGGTGGATGTACGTGCGGCAGAGTCTCTGGTAGAGATGATAAAGCAGGCAAGATCTGAAGGTATCGGGCTGTATGTGGCATCGCCCTATAGGGACCTGGAGAGGCAGACCTATGTCTTCAACAGGAAGAAACAGTACTATCTGGATATGGGATATGATGAGAAGCAGGCATACGATCTCGCCGCCGAGACCGTGGCACCTCCCGGCACCTCCGAGCATCAGGTCGGGATGGCCGTGGATCTGATAGCTTCGGGGTACAAGGATCTGGACGAAGGCTTCGCT
>DNLO01000137.1:3702-7140 GCA_003488445.1 Lachnospiraceae bacterium
TACAGATATGTGGGCGTGGATGCCGCAAAGGAGATCACGAGACTGGGGATCACCCTGGAAGAGTACGATGAGATGATAGGTCTGGTAGATTCGGATGAATAGATATACTCTCTTAAAGAAAGACGGAAGAGCGAGAAGAGGGCGTCTGGATACGGTACACGGTACTGTAGAGACGCCTGTTTTCATGAATGTAGGCACAGTTGGCGCCATCAAGGGGGCAGTGTCCACGGAGGACCTGAAGGAGATCGGATGTCAGATAGAGCTCTCCAATACCTATCATCTGCACGTGCGTACAGGCGATGAGGTCATCAGGAGACTGGGAGGTCTGCACAGCTTCATGGTATGGGACAGACCGATACTTACAGACTCCGGCGGGTTCCAGGTGTTCTCACTGGCGGGACTTCGCAGGATAAAGGAGGAGGGGGTGACCTTTGCCTCCCATATAGACGGACACAGGATATTCATGGGCCCGGAGGAGAGCATGCGCATCCAGTCCAATCTGGGTTCCACTATCGCCATGGCCTTTGACGAATGCCCGGATGCCAGGTCTTCCAGGGATTATGTGGTGGATTCGGTTCGCCGTACCGAGAGATGGCTCGTCAGATGCAGGGAAGAGCTTGACAGGCTGAACTCTCTGCCGGATACTCTGAACCGCGAACAGATGCTCTTCGGTATCAATCAGGGAGCGGTGTTTGACGATATCCGCATTGAGAATGCCGACATGATAAGCGAGATGGGGCTTGACGGATATGCCATAGGCGGTCTTGCGGTAGGAGAGACGCATGAGGAGATGTATCATGTGCTGGATGTCACCGTACCGCATCTGCCGGAGGACAAGCCGATATATCTCATGGGAGTGGGCACCCCGGTAAATATCGTGGAGGCGGTATACAGAGGAGTGGACTTCTTTGACTGCGTCTATCCCTCGAGGAATGCCAGACACGGCCAGCTCTATACACACCGGGGCAAGCTGAACATAAAGAATGCAGCCTACGAGGAGGATATAAGACCCATAGAGGAGGGGTGCTGCTGTCCGGCATGCCGCAGATACAGCAGAGCATATATCAGGCACCTGATCAAGGCAGGTGAGATGCTGGGCCTCAGGCTTTGCGTGCTGCACAATCTCTATTTTTACAACCATCTGATGGAGGAGATCAGGGAAGCGATAGAAGAGGACAGATACGGGCAGTTCAGGGATGATTTCATTTCAGGGTTCGGTGAGAGTCCCGTCGACTGACCCACGATACACTGCGCCATCACCTTTTTTCAACATACTTGTGTTTATTGCAGGGTATCATTTATAATGTGGGATATCACTTTAGTTACAAATAAAGGAGGAATAAGATGATTTGTAGTAAATGTGGAAGCCAGGTTGAGGATGGAGTAAAGTTCTGCCCCAGCTGCGGTGCTGATCTTACGTCTGAGGCAGGCCAGTCTTCGACTCAGTATGAGCGTGTGGAGGGTGAGACGGTGAATGCCGGCAGCTCAGGATATCAGAGCACAGGCTTTGAAGGCAAGGGCACAGTGAACGACAGGAACATCGTTCTCGCCATCATCCTTACCATCATCACCTGCGGTATCTATGGCATATATTGGATGTATGTCCTGAATGAGGATATCAACAAGCTTTCAGGCCATCCCGAGGCTACATCGGGCGGAATGGTAATACTCTTTACCATCATCACCTGCGGCATCTATGGCCTGTACTGGTATTACAAGATGGGAGAGAGAGTAGAAGAGATCAGGGCAAAGAAGGGCATGCCCAACGGATCCTCAGCCATACTGTTCCTTATACTCGGCATCTTCGGTCTCGGCATAGTGAACTACTGCATTATGCAGAGCAATATCAATTCAGCTGTTGCCTGATCCGGCGATAGAGAGCTGACAACGATATCACAGGCACCTGCCGATCGTTTCGGCGGGTGCCTTTTTTCAACCTTATCTTGATAAAATCAGACTGTATGTGTATGATGTTAGGGTCAAAAAGTCATAATTTTTATCAAAGAAATATTTAAGGAGGATCACTGAAAGTATGGGCATATTGATGAGCGCAGGTGGCGCAATGGGCGGAACGAGCAGTATGGTCGTTACCGCGGTATATATTGTTGCTATCATCGCATTTCTTTATTTCATAATGATCAGACCACAGAAGAAGGAGCAGACCAGGCTGAAGGACATGCTGTCTTCACTGGAGGTCGGAGATACCATATGCACTACTGGAGGGTTTTACGGCATCATCATAGATATCCCCGATGAGTCCACAGTGGTTGTGGAGTTTGGCAATAAGAACTGCCGCATTTCCATGAAGAAAGAAGCCATAGCCCAGGTGGAGAAGCCTGAGGAGCCGGCAGAGACAGACAGCAGCAAGAAGAAATAATCTAAACGAAAACTATCAGACCGCCGTATCTGTTGGGCTCATGTGGCTCTTTACGGATGCTGCGGTCTGAAATTTTACTACGGGAGTGGATATGGATTACAGGATAGGTGTGATAAGAGGAGACGGCATAGGACCTGAGATCGTGAACGAGGCGGTCAAGGTGCTTGATGCCGTTTCGTCCGTATACGGGTTCGGACTGGACTATACGGATATAGATATGGGAGGCTGCTCTATAGACAAGCACGGCATCCCGCTGACTGATGAGGCGATAGAGGCGGCCAGGGCATCCGATGCCGTATTGATGGGATCTATAGGAGGAGATGCGAAGACCTCCCCCTGGTACAGACTTGAGCCCTCGAAAAGACCTGAGGCCGGGCTTCTTGCTATCAGGAAGGCCCTGAACCTCTTTGCCAATCTGAGACCTTCCAGGCTTTACAAAGAGCTGAAGGCGGCCTGTCCTCTCTCTGAGGCTACAGCCGCGAAGGGCTTTGACATCATGATGGTACGCGAGCTCACCGGAGGACTGTACTTCGGGGAGAGGTATACGAAAGAGAGTGACGGAGTGAAGACCGCGGTGGATACTCTCTCATACAGCGAGAACGAGATCAGACGCGCTGCCGTCAAGGCCTTTGAGATAGCGAAGAAGCGTGACAGGAAGGTGACGCTCGTGGACAAGGCGAATGTGCTGGATTCCTCCAGACTCTGGAGGAGTGTGACATCTGAGGTCGCATCAGACTATCCGGAGGTGGCATTTGACACCATGCTCGTGGACAACTGTGCCATGCAGCTGGTGAAGGATCCCGCTCAGTTCGACGTGATACTCACAGAGAACATGTTCGGAGATATCCTTTCGGATGAGGCTGCGATGATCACGGGTTCCATAGGAATGCTTCCAAGCGCATCGCTCAACGATACGAAGTTCGGTCTGTACGAGCCCTCGGGCGGATCCGCTCCGGACATAGCCGGGCAGAATATAGCCAATCCCATAGCGACGATCCTTTCGGCTGCCATGATGCTGCGCTTCAGCCTGGATCAGGACAAGGCTGCGGATGCCATAGAGC
>DNLO01000107.1 GCA_003488445.1 Lachnospiraceae bacterium
CCTGCGGTGCTCATCCGTACATCCACCGAGAGGCCCGAAGTGCTTGACAAGGGCTCGGTGATCATCGGCGGGATAAAGAGTGAGGATGTGGAGCAGGCCGTGGAGCTCGCGACATCCATGTATGAGAACCGGGAGCCCTATGTGGAGGCAGAGGATTATGCCGATGAGAATGTCTCCGTGAAGGTGATCAAGCTGATCCAGAGCTATACCAAGATAGTGAACGAGACTGTCTGGCTCAAGCGATAGCATCGTATGAGGATAGTAGTCTTAGACATAGCAGCATCCAAGACCGGCGCTATGTCGGTGCTCAGGGATTTCCACGCCTATGTGAAGCAGAAGGGGGCGGAGGATGCAGCGAGAGGAGACGGATACACCGACGAGTGGATATTCGTTACGGGCGTGAAGGATGCGCTGGAGGACGAAGGCGAAGGAAACATCCGTGTCATCGTAAGGGACGATGTCAAGGCATCCTCGAAGAGGCGTCTCGTATTCGATCTCGTGAACGGCGGAGCATGGGTGAACTCACTGAAGCCCGATGCCGTGCTCAGCTTCCAAAACACCCTGCCCCGGGGACTTTCCGGGAAGATAAAGACATTTCTGTACATCCATCAGCCGTCAGGCTTTCAGAAAGTAAAGAACTTCAGTATCTTCAAGAAGAATGAAAGGCATGTGGCCAACTATCAGCATTTCTATCATAAGCTGATACTGGCGTCGGCCAAAAGGGCTGACAGGTGCATAGTCCAGACGGAGTGGATGAGACAGGCCCTGATCAGGGACACCGGCATGGCACCGGAGAAGGCAGTTAAAATTGCGCCCGATATACCTGATCTTTCGGACTATGTGAAGGGCGGCTGCTTCGAGAGGACGCACTTCATATATCCCGCCAGTGATCTGCCCTATAAGAACCATGCACTGATAGAGGAGGCAAAGGTGCTGCTCTCTGACAGAGGGTTCGCTCCCAGGGTGAGGTATGCCAAGGACGGAAAGCTGCCGAGAGAGGAGCTCTTTAAGGAGTATAACAGCGGCACTCTGCTCTTTCCCTCGTATGTGGAGACCTTCGGTATGCCGCTGGCAGAGGCGAGACAGTTCGGCAATCCCATATTGGCTTCGGATACCGAATTTTCCAGGGAGGTGCTGGAAGGATACCGGAACGCGCATTTCTTCGATCCTTTTGATGCGAAGGCTCTGGCGGAGCTCATGATACAGGTGATGAAGGGTGATATAGGGCCGGATGAGCCTGAGCCGTACGGGGCAGCGGGCAATTCTTATGCAAAGCTGGTTGACATAATATTAGAAGATCCAAACACGGATATCTGAAAGGAAGATAAGGATGAAGATTTCGAAAAGAGTGATGAGGTATGCTCTGGAGAATTATAAAGGGGTGAAGCATACCACACTGAACCCCGAGGGGCCGGGAGTGGTGAGGATACACCTGATCCCCCCGAAGGTGACGGATGATGACATAGGCCCTTCCGTCGTCATACTCAACGGGCAGGATATCGTGCCGCTGGATGTGTCGTGGACCATACTGCTTTCTGAGTTTATCGACGAGGTCAACAAGTACAGCGGCAGAGAGGTGAACGAGGCAGAGGTCAGGCAGATCATGAAGGACACCTGCAGGAGGATGAGAAAGATATATCCGCTGATGCCTTCGAGATACTTCACCTCCGACATACAGACCATCATGACTACCTTCAGGCAGATAGCCTACCGGGAGACCGTGACCGAGGATATCCCTCATATGAGCATAGGTGAATATGCTCCTTATATGAAGGCTCCCCACAGGATGGACCTGATGGTCTCGGCCATGACAAAGGACGACAGATGGCACTGCAACCTGCAGTGTCTGCACTGCTACGCTGCGGGGCAGCAGCACGCTTCGGAGACGGAGCTTACCACTGAGGAATGGGAGCGGATCATGGACAGGCTGAAGGAGATCGGGGTGCCCCAGATCACCTTCACCGGCGGAGAGCCCACCATGAGAGATGATCTGATCGAGCTCATCGAGTACGGGCAGTGGTTCATCACGAGGCTCAATACGAACGGGGTCAGGCTGACCAAGGAGTACTGTCACTCCCTGAAGGCCGCATCGCTTGACAGTCTGCAGATCACCCTCTATTCGAGTGATAAGGAGATACACAACAGACTGGTGGGGGCAGAGGGCTACGACAGCACGACAGCGGGCATCGCCAATGCGCTGGAGCTGGGGATGAGCGTGAGTGTCAATACTCCGCTGTGTACCCTGAATAGGGACTATGTCAGCACACTGAAATACCTGCATGGACTCGGGGTCACCTATGTCACCTGCTCGGGTCTCATAACCACGGGAAATGCGAAGAAGGAAGACTCGGTCTCGCTGCAGCTTACGAAGGAGGAGATCAGCGGGATACTGAGGGAGGCCGTGAATTACTGTGCGGATAACGATATGGAGATCAGTTTCACATCCCCGGGATGGGTGGAGGATGAGCTCTGCGAGGAGCTGGATATAGCGACCCCGGGCTGCGGAGCCTGCCTCTCCAACATGGCAGTCACACCCGGCGGCAAGGCAGTGCCCTGCCAGAGCTGGCTCATGGATGAGCCTCTGGGAGATATGCTGGTGGATGATTGGGAAAAGATATGGGAGAGCCCGGAGTGCAGGAAGAGACGGGAATACTCGGCAGAGATGACCGGCAAGTGTCCGCTCAGAGGAGGCATCACGGCATGAGGATGAACGAGATGAAAAACAGGATAAAGCTT
>DNLO01000026.1 GCA_003488445.1 Lachnospiraceae bacterium
TCCTCGGCTTTCTTGCTCTCATCGGAGGCCTTCCGGCTGGCTTCCTCCCTTGCCTTCACTTCCTCCAGGGTCTCTCCCGTCTTGTACATCATCTTCAGGGTGATGTATTCGTTGGAGACATATCCGCTGCCGACACCCTCGGTACCGTCCTCATACTCGATCTCGGTCCAGTCGTCACCGTCCATATCTACCACATCCACTTCGTCGCCTTCGCCCAGCAGTGCGATGATGCTGGCGTCCTCCGAAGCTTCCTTCCTGACCCTGAGAGTCTCGGTATTGATCACTGCCACCTGCATGCAGGCCTGCCTGATCCTGTCTATGACACTCTCTCCGTAGAGCAGATAGCTGTTCTTGATCCAGCCTTCGAGGTTGCCCGATCTGATCTTCGTCCAGCTTCCCTTCTGCTCCAGTATCTCTCCGATGCAGTCCTTATATATGTATCCTGCAGGCTCTGCGTCCTCGCTGGCCTCGGATCTGATGCTCATCGAATCGTCGATCTTCACTATACACATATCCGCGTATATGTCGTCGATGTCGTCCGTTCCGTCGTGTGATTCGGTGTAGAGTACACCTGATGAAGATACGGAGGCTCCCTCAGCAGCCTCGCCTCTGCGATCGAAGGATGTCCCCCCGATCTGTCTGTCGCTGTCGGTCCGGGAGACAGCAGAAAAGCTGCCGGAAGCCGGACTGCTGTCTGTAGCAGAGTCCTCGCCGACAACCCTGATATTGACGTACACAGACGCAGAAGCCTCTTTCTTGCCGGCTCCCGCAGTCAGGTCAGTCATTATATTGGCGGCACCTGCTTCGGTACTCATCAGCAGAGTACAGACCAGTGCCGTCGATAGTATTCTTGTTCCAATGCGCATAGTAACAAAGTTTTAACATCTGTGTAAACTTTTGTCAACCGCGCCCGTATTTTGTGGTTTTATCGCCTTAACAAATACAATATGTGCTCTGTTTTACAGCTTTCCCGCTTTTTCCGTGCAGGCAGCCATAGCCTCCTCCACGGCGGCCCTGAAGCCGTTCTTTTCCAATATCTTCACTGCGTCTATGGTGGTCCCTGCCGGTGAGCACACCATGTCTTTCAGCTCCCCGGGGTGTCTGCCCGTCTCCAGCACCATCTTCGCGGAGCCAAGCACAGCCTGTGCCGCGAACTCATAGGCCTGGGCTCTGGGCATGCCGTCTGCCACCGCCTGGTCGGCCATCGCTTCTATTAATATGAATACATACGCGGGACTGGAGCCCGACACCGAGGTGACCGCTGCCATGAGCTCCTCCGGCACCTCCTCGGCCCTGCCGAAGGCTTCGAGTATGCTCTTTGCTTTCTCCTTGTCTTCCTCAGTCACATTCCCGCTCACGCAGAAGCCCGTCATGCCCTCGCCTACGAGTGCCGGTGTGTTCGGCATGCATCTTATGAGCCTGACCTGCCTGCCGAACTTCTCCGTGATCCAGCTGATGCTCTTGCCCGGGGCTATGGATATCACTATGGTGTCTGACGATACGGAGGGTGCGATCTCTTCTATCACGCTGCCTATCACCTGCGGCTTCACCGCCAGTATCAGGACATCTGCCCTCTCTGCCACATCCGGGTTGCTGTCGCCTGTGGCTATGCCGTACTTCTCGCCGGCTCTGCTCATGGCCGCGGGAGATCTGTCATATCCTATTATGGATCCCTCGCCCGCGAGGCCCCTGCTCAGTATGCCCCCTATGATAGCCTGTGCCATGTTTCCCAGTCCTATCACTCCTATCATCATCTTTCTCTACCTCCTGTGTTCTTTATATTGTTCCCCAGTATGTGAACAGTGCTGCGCAGACCGCCGCGTTCAGCGACTCGGTCGCCCCCTTCATCGGTATCCTTATCCTTCTGTCGGCTGCAGCAGCTGTCTTCTCCTTAAGCCCCGCGCCTTCATTCCCTATCATGAATGCCCTGCGCTCTGCCGGCCGTATCCCGTCCATTGGAGTGCCGTCCAGGTGTCCGGCATATACGGTCACCCCGTCCTCTCTCAGCCTGCCTGCTGCCACGGCAATGTCTTCCACATATATGAACGGGACCCTGAAGATGGCTCCCATAGTGGCTCTGGTCACCTTGGGCGAGTAGATATCCACGCAGTCCGCACTCATCATCACGGCGCTCACTCCCGCTGCCTCGGCTGTCCTCATGATGGTACCCAGATTGCCGGGGTCCTGTATGGTCTCCAGCAGGAGGTACAGCTCTCCCCCGAGGAGATCCTCCATGCGGTATCTCTTCTGTCTCGCCGTGATCAGTATGCCCTGCGGATGCTTCGTATCCGAAAGCTTCGCGAACTCGGCATCCGTAAGGAGATAGTCTGCCTTTGCCTTCGGGTGTGCTGCCTTGTAGCTCTCGGAGATATATGTCTCGCATATGTCTTCCGGAAGCGCCTCTCTGCACAGCCTCTCACCCTCTATCACAAAAAGTCCACTCTTGCGCCTCGCAGATACTCTGTCGCACAATGAGCGGACTTCTCTTATCTTCTTTATTCCGGGATGATCGTACATCAGATGGACAGAGCTCTCGCTATCTCATACTGATACTCCGATATCTGCTTCTCCATCGACAGTGCCTCATCGATGTCAAAGTCGGTGAACTCTCCTTTGTGATATCCTATCACGCGGTTGATCTTGCCCTCCGAGAGGAGGTCCGCTGCCATGGCTCCCATGATGGAGGCATAGTATCTGTCCTTGCAGGTAGGAGCTCCGCCACGCTGCATGTATCCCAGGATGGTGGCTCTGGTCTCCATTCCGGTCGCCGCCTCTATCCTCCTGGCCATCGATGTGGAGTGGCCTATGCCCTCGGCGTTGATGATGAGGTGGTGCGTCTTGCCTATCTTCCTGCTCTCTATGATATGGTTGATGATCTCCTGCTCGTCGTATGCGTATTTCTCGGGAAGGAGTATGTCCTCGGCTCCGGAGGATACTCCGCACCAGAGAGCGATGTATCCGGCATTCCTTCCCATCACCTCTACGATGGAGCATCTCTCATGAGATGAGGATGTGTCCCTGATCTTGTCTATGGCTTCCAGCGCCGTGTTCACCGCCGTGTCGAAGCCTATGGTGTATTCGGTACAGGCTATGTCCAGGTCTATGGTGCCCGGGAGACCTATCACCGCTATGCCCTCATGGGCGAGTGTCTGCGCTCCTCTGTAGGAGCCGTCTCCGCCTATGACCACGACTGCGTCTATGCCGTGCTTCCTGCATATCGCGGCAGCTCTCTTCCTGCCTTCCTCGGTCTTGAACTCCTCGGATCTGGCAGAGCGCAGCACTGTGCCGCCTCGCTGGATCGTATCGGATACGGATCTCGCGCCGAACTCCAGGAAGTCCTCCTCCAGCAGTCCCTGATATCCTCTCTGTATGCCGATCACCTTGAGTCCGTTGTAGAGGGATTTTCTCGTTACGGCCCTGATCGCGGCGTTCATGCCCGGCGAGTCGCCTCCGGAAGTGAGCACACCGATCTTCTTTATTGTTTTTGTCTTAGGCATATCTGCTTTCTCCTGTTATGGGCTTTATGACTATATTATTCTATATCAAACCCTTGGCATGTGCAATCAGAGCGTTGCCTGTGTCA